>CALGYB010000048.1 GCA_937935075.1 uncultured Roseiflexus sp.
AGGGGGGCTTCGCTCCTCGTCCTGCCGCCGCTGGGGGGAGGGGGGCGCTCATCTGTTGAGCGCGGTGCGCTGCATAAAGAGGCGAGAGTGAGAGCATAGTATGCCTGTCAGGACGATCGGCAACGAAGAAATGCGGATGGAAATCATCGGATTATTCCTTTCTATTATTAGCATAGATTCTCAGTTTCGTCACGATCACAACCTGGTCCGAAAGTACCATTCGGGTCAAGCGCTTTTGGTCGTGGGTGATTGTGCTGCGAGGGGCGGGTGTCCCTGTCACCTTATGGTATACTGAAGCTATGGTCACAACTCCTGCTCAATCAACGCCTGCTCCCGACGCGCCTGCTGAGGACCCGTTCCGCTACGGGTGACGTATTGTGCGCCGTGACCTTGGCGACGGCTACTTCGATGAGGAACTTGTTCCGTTGCGGCTCATCGACCTGCTGCATCCCGAGGAGGGCGACCAGGTGTTGTGTCATTACGACCTGGCGGGCGTGCCGTTCTATGTGATTGTGGATGCCGTCGAGTGGCGCGGAACGCCGGTGTGCGCGTTGTCGGCTATGAGCGCGCAGGAACAGCCTACCGAACGATGCAGCCGGACGAGCGGGGGTGGCTCTGGCTCGCACCGCTGCGGGTCTGAATCGGGGTGCAGGAGAACGAGGTGTATTGCTTCGATGAGCAGGGACGGCGGATGGGCGACTATGCCGATCTGGTTGAGATGGTCGTCGAATCGGGGGAGCGGGTGGCGAAGGCGCTGGCAGAAGCCAGAGCGCAGGCGCGCGCTCGGATGGATGCCGACGCTCGCGCAGCGGTAGAGGCTGAAGCGCGCGCTGCCGAAGCCGAGGCGCGCCTGCGCGCGCTGGAAGTCGAACTGCGCCGGTTGCGCGGCGAGGAATAGCGCCGTCTACTCCGAAAATGGCAGTTCGACCACGCTGGCGGTCGCTGCGGATCCTGCTACCTCGACGATCATCCCCGGTTCGGCATACGCGGTGCGCACATATGCCAGTGCGATCGGTCCAAACTGCGGCGACACGACGGCGCTCGTCAGATCGCCGGCATCTTTCCCGTCAGCCTGGAGTTTTGCCGGCGCCGCGACCGGCTGACTCAGCCGAAGACCACAAAGGCGCTTCGCCAGGCGACCGCGACTCTCCATGCGCGCAATGATTTCCTGCCCGACGTAGCATCCTTTGGTGAAACTCACCGCATCCAGCAGCCCGGTTTCCAGCGGAATGTACTCCTGGCTCAGTTCGCGCCCGAATGCGCCATATCCCTGTTCGACTCGCAGGACATCGAGCGTTTCGGCGTCCAGCGTTGCTGCGCCGGCGCCGCGTAGTGCGGCGTGGACGGCATCGTATCCATCGGAGGGGAGGTAGAGCGTGAAACTGTCGCCGCCGATCGGCTTGCGGCGTGCCATCAGCAGACTTACCCCCGCGAGCGTTGCGGTTGTGATACCATGCAATGGCAGATGGATCTCCGCGCCGGTCAGTTCTGCGAGCACGCGCGCCGCCTGTGGACCGTACACCGCAATTTGCGCGTGGGTGCGCCCGGCGGGTTCCAGGGTCGCCTGGTCGTTGAAAAAGATATTCTGGCGCAAATGTCGGAACACCGGCGGTCCCTGGTCGGGGCTGGTGATGATGAGAAGCGCATCATCGAGGGCGTGAACGGTCAACACGTCGATGATGCGCCCGATTGGAGTGGTGAGCACGGTCAGCGTTCCTTCGTTCGGCTTCAGGCGCTCGATGTCGTTGGTGGAGAGGCGGTGCAGCAACGCCGCGCGGTCGCGTCCGCGCATGAAGATGCGTCCGGCGGCGCGTTCGTCCGCGATGGCGACATGGTTCAGCGCGGTGGTGTAGGAGGACTCGTTTCCTTGCATCGTGTATCTCCAGAAATCCATTTTTGTGGCGCCAGGATGAGCCTGTTACCAATGACCGACTGCGACTGATGGGTTGTGAATGGATATTCCGCTCGCCTCTCTCGCCTGGCGGCTGACGTCGCGGCTGTGGAATGCGAGGTCCCGCGCAGGGGTCAGGTTATGATCCTCACGTGCGGTCAGTCAGACAAGATGTTCGCGCGCCCGGTTCGCACAGCGTAGCGATCCACCACGCGCGTTGGCAGTCCGCCCGGCGGCTGAAGCCGCAGGCTACGGGCCCCAAGCCCGCCTGCGCGGTCTGCACCGGGCGATGCCGGATGATGTTCTCAACAACCATATATTGGTCCAAATGACCGCGTATGTATGACATAATCGAGCGATCAACCACAACCCGGACCATTATCGTTGGGTAGGCGTATCGTTGGGTAGGCGAAGGCATTGCCTTCGCCTACCCGGTCGCACGTCAGTCCGCTCTGCGAAACTACAAAGCGGTCGGCGTTGAGTGTAAAGGCATTGCCTTCGCCTACCCGGTCGCACGTTAGTCCGCTCACCAGTCATGATACAGAAAGCACGGTCTCTGATGCAAACCTTCATTGCACGCGGCGGGTGGTGGGTGAGCGCGCAGTTTGGATTGCTCTTCGCGCTTGTGCTGGCGCCGCCGGATCTGCCAGGGTTGCCGGCGCTGCCGTTGCTGCGCGAACAGGGCGCGCTGATCGTCGGCTTCATCCTGGGAGGGTGCGGCATGGCGCTGGCAGGCATGGGACTGCTGCACCTCGGCGCAAACCTGACCCCCTTCCCGCGACCGCGTGATAATGGCAGACTCGTCCAGAACGGCGTCTATGCCATCGTGCGCCATCCAATCTATAGCGGCATTATCCTCGGCGCCTTTGGCTGGTCGCTGGTGCGCGGCAGCATTGTCGCGCTGGCATTGAGCGTCGCGTTGCTGGTCTTCTTCCACTTCAAATCACGCCGCGAAGAGCGCTGGCTTGTCGAGCGCTACCCGGAATATGCTGCTTACCAGAAGCGTGTGAAGAAACTCCTCCCGTTCATCTGGTGATGCTACCCGCCGCTCGTGCGCGCCAGTTTTTGCAGTTCGTGCAGTTTGTTCAGCGCTTCCAGCGGCGTCAACTGATTAATGTCGAGTCGCCGCAGCATCTCCAGCAACGGTCCTGGAGTCAGGTCGAAGAGCGACAATTGACCGTCCGGTGCGTGCGGTTGAGCGCCGCGCGCCGCGCTGTGGCTGCGCGATGCGGTTCGTCCGGCGGACGGATGTTCGTCATCGTGCGTGGTGGCTGGCGGCGGCGTACTGCGCGGCGCGCGGCGCTCGAGTTCCGCCAGCAGTTCCGAGGCGCGACGGATGACCGTTTGCGGAATGCCTGCCAGTTCCGCCACGTGAATGCCATACGACCGGTCGGCGCCGCCGGGACGCAGTTCGTGCAGGAACACCACTCGCCCGTCCTGCTCGGTTGCTGCCATGTGGTAGTTCTTCAGGCGCGGCAGGGTGCGCTCCAGGTCGGTCAGTTCGTGGTAGTGGGTGGCAAAGAGGGTGCGGCAGCCGAGGCGTGGCTCGTTGTGGATGTATTCGATGACTGCCTGCGCGATGGCCATGCCGTCATAGGTGCTGGTACCGCGCCCGACTTCGTCCAGGATGATCAGGCTGCGGCGCGTGCTCTGCGCCAGCAGCGCCGCCGTCTCGGTCATTTCGACCATAAACGTGCTACGTCCGGTGGCAATATCGTCCTGCGCGCCAATGCGCGTGAAAATACGGTCTACCAGCCCAATCTCGGCGGCATCGGCGGGCACGAATGAGCCGATCTGTGCCATAAGCGCAATCAGCGCCACCTGACGCAGCACGGTGCTCTTGCCACTCATGTTCGGACCGGTGATCAGACAGATCTGGCGCGTCTCGGTATCCATCTCGATGTCGTTGGGAATGAAGGTTTCATCGAGGGTCTGCTCGACCACCGGATGCCGACCGCCGATGATGCGCAGGCGGGTGTCGTCGTGCAGTTCCGGGCGCGTATAGCGACCGCGCACTGCCGTTTCCGCCAGCGCCGCGAAGACATCGGTGGCGGCAATCATGCGCGCAGTGCGCAACAACCGCGCTCCTGCGCCAGCCACCATATCGCAAATACGGGCGAATGCGCGCCGTTCCAGGTCAATCAGGCGTTGCTGCGCCTGTTCGACGATCTCCTCGTAGCGTTTGAGTTCATCGGTAAAGTAGCGTTCGCCGGTCGTCAGCGTCTGTTTGCGGATGTAATGCTTTGGCACCTGATCGGCATAGGTTTTGGGCACCTCGATGTAATAGCCGAAGACGCGGTTGTAATCGACGCGCAGCGACTTAATGCCGGTGCGCTCGCGTTCTTTCGGTTCGAGTTCGCTGATCCAGCGCTGTGCGTCGCGGCTTGCCGCCACGACCTGATCGATCTCCGGCTCGAAGCCCGGGCGAATGACGCGGCGCGGCGGTTCGCCATTCTCTCCGGCGCGGAGGTAGTTGGATGCGCCGAGCAATGCGGGTGGGTCGTCGTCGATGGCGGTTTCGAGGAACGCCAGGATGTCGCTGCATACATCGAGCGCCAGGGTATCCGTGTGATCGTTCGGCGGCGGCGCAACCGACGATGCTTTGGCGGATGCGGCTGATGGCGTCGTTGCCACAGGCGCCGGCGACGGATCGGACTCGCCGGCGTTGTCCTCGCCGTCATCGAACAGATCGTCCCCGGCGAAGCGCGCCGATACCCGCCGACGCGCTTCGCGCTGCGCCCGCAGGCTGATCGCCGGTTCCTGGTCATCCTGGACATCTTCCGGCGGCGATACGTCATCGACAGGCGCAGCGCCGACCGCTACGGCTTCCTGGAGGGCGCGAATCCCGCTCAGATCGACATCCTCCTGCGGCGGCGTCCAATCTCCCAGGGCGGCGACCAGGTCAGGGAGCGCGCGCAAGGCATCGCGCAGCCGCGCCATGTCGCGCGGCGTTGCCACGCCGCTTCCCTGGATGATCCGGTTGACCACCCGTTCCATGTCGCCGACGCGCCGCAGCGTTTCGCGCACCGACGCGCGCAGGACAGCGTCGTTGACGAAGTATTCCACCGCGTCGTGGCGCGCGCGCAACCGCACAAGGTCGCAGAGCGGCTGTGAAATCCAGCGGCGCAACAGGCGCGCCCCCATCGGCGTGCGCGTCTGGTCGAGGACGCCGATCAGCGAACCGCGGGTCGTACCGCTATTCCCCTCCAGGAGTTCCAGGTTCCGCTGTGTCTGCGGATCGAGGAACATGGCATCGCCGGGGGTGTACACGCGGATGGTGCGCAGGTTGGCGGCCATTCCCTGCTGCGTTTCGCGTGCATACTGCACAATCGCGCCGGCGGCGCGGATTGCCAGCGGACGATCCGCCAGCCCGAAGCCGGCGAGCGAATGGACGCCGAACTGATGGAGCAGCGTATCATGGGCATTGCGCAGGTCCCAGCGTCGTTCGGGCCAGGCGGTCACGCGCCCGTGCGCCCAGCGCGCGTTATTCTCCCGCTCGACGCGCCGCGCGACACGTTCGCCAGGGAGGACCCGTTCGCGTTCCTCGCGGGTGAGGAACTCCAGGTCGTGTTCGAGGCGGGCGCTGGATGGCTCAAGACCGGGCAACCGGAGGTCGGCGTGGTCTGGAACCAGGATTTCCGCCGGATTGAGGCGCGTCAGTTCACCCTGCGCCTGCTGTGCTGCGCGTTCGCCGCCGAACTCGGCGGCGGCAAACTCGCCGGTGCTCAGGTCGGCGTATGCCAGCCCGATGCGGCCATGGGCGGCGATCAGGGCAGCCAGGTAGTTGTTGCGTTCGGCGGGGAGCATCCCGCTTTCGATAATCGTGCCGGGGGTGATGACGCGCACAACCTTGCGCTCGACCATTTTGTTGCTGCCGGCAAGCGCCGTTTGCTCGATGCCGGCGGCGAAAATCGAGCGTGGACGGGTATCGGTGCGGCTGGAGGGAGTTTCGGTGATCTGTTCGGCGATGGCGACGCGGTAGCCGGCGCCGACAAGCCGCGCAACATATCCTTCGATGGCGTGGTACGGCATGCCTGCCATCGGGCAGCGCTGCTTCTGATCGCGCCCCTTCTGGCTGGCGAACTCTTTGTAGGTAAGCGTCACCTCGAGCAGGTCGGCGACCAGTTTGGCGTCATCGTCGAACGTTTCGTAGAAATCGCCCAGGCGGTAGAGCAGGATGGCGTCGGGATACGCCGCTTTGAGGCTGCGATACTGGCGATACCAGGCGTGCAGTTCGAGACCGGGGAATTCCTGTTGCAACTGTCGCTCGAAAGCGCGACGCTCGGCGGGGGTCATACACGGCTCCATATGCACGTCATTTCTCGTACCGATGTTCTATTATAGCACCGGTTGGTGATCTGTCCAGTATATGCTCCCTCACCCCCCCGTGCCCCCCTCTCCCACGAGGGGAGCGGGGGGAGGCGCTGCTTCCCTTCCCTCACCCTCCTGCATGCGGGGGGGGGAAGGCAGGTGTGGGGCAAGAGGAGGGGAAGGGGGTGGTGTGGTCTCTGCTGCCCGACGCCGAGGGCGCGGGCAGCAGCTCGCAGAAGAGTCATAGGATATAATGTACGAGTCGCAGTGGTGTACAGAGGAGGGTTGAGAGACATGTCGTTTCGCATTGAAGCGCCCTTTCAGCCGGCTGGCGATCAGCCGAAGGCGATTGCGCAACTGGTTGAAGGCATTCGCGCAGGATATAAACATCAGACGCTGCTCGGCGCCACCGGCACCGGCAAGACACTCACCATGGCGCACGTCTTCAGCCAACTGGAGCGACCGGCGCTGGTGATGGCGCACAACAAGACGCTCGTCAGCCAGTTGTACGCCGAGTTCCGCGAATTGCTGCCCGATGCGGCAGTGGAGATGTTCATTTCGTACTACGACATGTACACCCCTGAAGCGTATGTGCCGAGCAAAGACCTGTACATTGAAAAGGAAGCCGAGATCAACGAGGAGATCGACCGCCTGCGCCATGCGGCGACACAGGCGCTCTTTACCCGGCGCGATGTCCTGATCGTGGCGTCGGTGTCGGCGATCTACGGTCTCGGTTCGCCCCACGAGTATGGGCAGGTCGTCATCCCTATCCGCGTCGGCGAGGTGCGCAACCGCGATAAACTGTTGCGTCAGTTGCTCGACCTGCAATTCGAGCGCAACGATATGGACTTTCACCGCGGCACGTTCCGGGTGCGCGGCGATACCCTGGACATCTTCCCCGCCAATCAAGAGATTGCCATCCGTGTCGAGTTTTGGGGCGACGATGTCGAGCGCATCACCGAGTTCGATCCCCTGACCGGCGAGGTGCTGATCGAGCGCACTGCGGTGGATATTTATCCGGCGAAGCACTTCATTACGACCGCCGAAACGCTCAAACTGGCGATCACCGACATTCAGGAGGAACTGATAGAGCGCCTCGCCGAACTTGAGCGACAGGGGAAGTTTCTTGAAGCAGCGCGCCTCAAGCAGCGCACCAACTACGATCTCGAAATGCTTTCTGAGGTCGGTTACTGCTCTGGCGTCGAGAACTATTCGCGGCACCTCGACCGCCGCGCCCCCGGGCAGACGCCGTGGACGCTGCTGGATTATTTTCCCGATGATTTCATCCTCTTCATCGATGAGTCGCACATCACCCTGCCGCAGATCCGCGGCATGTATGCCGGAGACCGGTCGCGCAAGGAGACGCTCGTCGAGTATGGTTTTCGCCTGCCCTCTGCGCTCGACAACCGACCGCTGCGATTTGATGAGTTCGAGCGTCATATCCACCAGGTGATCTACGTTTCGGCGACGCCGGGTCCTTACGAGTACGAACATTCGCAGCAGATCGTCGAGCAGATCATCCGTCCGACCGGTCTGCTCGACCCGACCGTCGAGGTGCGCCCGACTAGAGGGCAGATTGATGACCTGGTGGGCGAGATCAAGCGGCGGGTGCAGAAGGGCCAGCGCGCGCTGGTGACGACGCTGACCAAGCGTATGGCGGAGGACCTGGCGGATTACCTGAAGGAGATGGGCATCCGCACCAGTTATCTGCACTCCGACATCGAGACGCTCGAACGGGTCGAAATCCTGCGCGATCTGCGGCTCGGCGTGTATGATGTGGTGGTCGGCATCAACCTGTTGCGTGAAGGTCTCGATTTGCCGGAGGTGTCGCTGGTTGCCATTCTCGACGCCGACAAGGAAGGGTATTTGCGCAGCGGGTCATCGCTCATTCAGATCATCGGGCGCGCCGCGCGGCACATTGAAGGCGCGGTCATTATGTATGCCGACACAATCACGCCATCGATGCAGTTTGCGATTGACGAAACCAACCGCCGACGCGCGATTCAGGAAGCGTACAACCGCGAACACCACATCACCCCGGTGGGCATCTCGAAAGCCGTGCGCGACCTGACTGACCGGGTGCGTAAAGTCGCCGAGGAGCGCGGGGTCTACCAGGCTGCTGCGGCCCTGGAAGAATTGCCGATCCCGAAGGACGAGATCGTCAAACTGATCAAGGAACTGGAGAAGCAGATGAAGCAGGCGGCAAAGGATTTGGCGTTCGAGAAGGCTGCCGCTCTGCGGGATCAGATCGTCGAACTGCGGCGCACCCTGGCGCTCGAAGAGGAACAGCAACCGGCGCACCTGTAGAGGAAACGCCATTGTCTGGTTGCATCCCTTCACTATCGCTGCCATGTTCCTGGCGTATGATAACCCACAGCAACGTCAGTGCGAAGCGACGGCGCAACGCGCGCCGTCGTCCTGTTTTCAGGAGGTTCATTATGATCCGCATCCGGTTCGCTGATGGGGGAGCGACGCTGGAGACCGACCGTACCCGTCACGAGGCGCTCAACACGCCGGTGATCAACAAAGGCAGCGCCTGGAGCGCCGAAGAGCGCGAAGAACTGGGTCTGTTGGGGTTGCTGCCCTATCACGTGTCGACGATTGAGGAACAACTGGCGCGCGTCTACCGCAACTACCAGCAGCGCAAGGATAATCTCGACCGCTACCTCTACCTGACCGACTTGCAGGACCGGAACGAGACGCTCTTCTACCGGCTGCTGCTCGAACATATTACCGAGATGATGCCGATTGTCTACACGCCGGAGGTCGGCGTCGCCTGCCAGCGTTACAGTCACCTGTTTCACCGACCGCGCGGATTGTTCATCGACTACCCGCACCGCAATCAGATCGAGACGATGCTGCGCGCCTGGCCTCTGGCGGAACACACCCGCGCTATCGTCGTCACCGACGGCGAACGCATTCTGGGGCTTGGCGATCAGGGCATCGGCGGCATGGGCATTCCGATCGGCAAACTGACATTGTACACGCTCTGTGCCGGCATCCACCCGGCGACGACGCTTCCGATTGTTCTTGATGTCGGCACGAATAACCAGGCATTGCTCGATGACCCGCTCTACCTGGGATGGCGTCACGAACGGGTGCGCGGCGAAGAGTACGACGAGTTTATCGAACAGTTCGTTACCGCGGTCGAGAGAGTGTTCCCCAATGCGCTGCTGCAATGGGAAGATTTCGCCAAGGACAACGCGCGCCGCATTCTCGACCGTTACCGTGACCGGATTCTCAGTTTCAACGATGACATCCAGGGCACCGGTGCGGTCACGCTGGCAGGGTGGCTGGCAGCCGTCGAGATCTCCGGCGTGCCGCTGGCGGAACAGCGGATTGTCATGCTGGGCGCGGGGTCGGCGGCGACCGGCATTGCCGATCAGATCGTCGCGGTGATGGTCGAGGCGGGCATTCCACTGGAGCAGGCGCGCCGGTCGATCTGGTTGATCGACAGCCGCGATCTGGTGCATACCCGGCGCGCCGGTCTCGAAGAGGCAAAGATGATCTATGCGCAGCCGTATGAGATGCTGGAGGAATGGACGCGCGAAGGGAGCGGAGCGTTCACCCTGCACGAAGTAGTGGCAAACGTGCATCCCACCTGTCTGATCGGCACCTCGGCGCAGCCGGGCGCGTTCGACGAGCGCACGGTGCGCGAAATGGCGCGGCATGTCGAGCGACCGGTGATCTTCCCTCTCTCCAATCCGACCTCGAAGAGCGAAGCGGTTCCTGCCGACCTGATCGCCTGGACGGAGGGGCGGGCGCTGGTCGCCACCGGCAGCCCCTTCGAGCCGGTTGTCTACAATGGACAGACGTATGCTATCGGGCAGTGCAACAATGTTTTCATCTTCCCCGGCGTCGGGCTGGGCGTTCTGGCGGTTGGTGCGCGCCGCGTCACCGATGCCATGTTCGTGGCGGCGGCGCGTGCGTTGAGCGCCCTCTCACCGGCGCGGCGGGATCCAACGGCATCGCTCTATCCCTCGCTGCCCACTGTGCGCGACGTCTCGCGTGCTGTGGCACAGGCGGTCGCCGCCGAAGCGGTGCGCTCCGGGTTGGCGGAACCGCTCAGCGCCGACGAACAGGCGGCGCGTATCGCAGCGACCATGTGGACGCCGGCATACCCGCGGGTGCGGAAGATGGCGTGAGAGCGCCCGACGCCCGGCGGGGGACGGCGCGGACTGTGGGTGCGCCGCCCGCCCACTCGCTTCGCGCCTTGGCGTCTTTGCGGTGAACACCGGTCACACCATCACCGGCACGCACCTTGCGTCCGGCGGGGGACGGCGCGGGCTGTGGGTGCGCCGCCCGCTGGCGCAGGCTGGATCGGTTTTGTTCACCGCAGCAATCCGGCGGTTCCGGTCGATTCACGACTGCACCCTCAGTCCGGGCGGCGACGGCATGATACGCTCGCATGTGGTATACTGTTTTGTAGGTGCGGTGTAAACCGCACCAACATTTTTGTTGTGCCAATGCGTGTGTCTTCATGGAATATCAACCGGACCTGAAACGTATTACTGGCGAAGGGGGCGAAATTGCGTCGGTCGCTCCTGGAAGCATCGCCGCCGACATTGGACTGCAACCGGGAGATGTGGTCCTTGCAGTGGGCGATCTGCGCCTGCGCGATGTGATCGACTATCGCTTTGCGATAGCCGAAGCATCTATCGAACTGCTGGTGCGTCGCGGCGATGAAGAGATAGTCTACGAGATCGAAAAGGATGCCGATGACGACCTCGGAATCGAGTTCGTCGAGCCGCTCTTTGAACGCCTGCGCACCTGCAACAATAAATGTCCCTTTTGCTTTTTGACCCAAATGCCGAAGGGGTTGCGACGTTCGCTCTACCTGAAAGACGACGATTACCGTCTGGGTTTCCTGTACGGCAATTTCGTGACCTTTACCAACCTGACCGAAGACGACTGGCAGCGGATCGAGCAGCAGCGTCTCAGCCCGCAGTATATTTCGGTTCACGCGACTGATCGCGCATTGCGCGCCGTGCTGTTGGGGAAACCGGACGTGCCGGATGTCCTCGAACAAATCCGGCGTCTCGGTCGCATCGGCATCACCGTCCACACGCAGATCGTCGCCTTGCCGGAGATCAACGACGGCGCCGCGCTTCACCAGAGCATCCGCGATCTTGCGTCTCTCTATCCGATTGTGCAGACCATCGCGGTCGTGCCGGTGGGGTTGACGAAGTATCGCTTCGACGGGAAACGTCCGCAGACGATCAAAGCAGCCATTCAGATTCACGAAACGCCAGAGTGGATCGATGCCACCTGGGAGCGACAGCCGCGTTGGGATGACGCGGTGCGTTCGCATGAGGGGCAGGTTGCCAATCTCGGGTACTGTGCGCGCCAGATCGTCGCTGCTGATGTGCCGATGCGCTGCTATCGTCCCGATGAAGCGCCGCGCATTCTCGACGCGGTCGAGGCGTATCAGCAGGAGTTCCGCCGTCGCTATGGCGTTGGCATCGTGTACGCCTCCGATGAATTCTATCTGCTGTGCGGGCGCGATCTGCCGCCTGCCGCCGATTACGATGGCATGCCGCAGTATTCCAATGGCGTCGGCATGACGCGCGATTTCCTCGATGGATGGGCAAAAGCACAGCGCCGTCTGCCGGCTCGCCTGCCCCAACCCGCCGATCTGACGATCGTATGTGGAACGTTGATCGCGCCGAAGATGCAGCGCGTTGTGGATCGCTTGAACCGGATTGCCAACCTGGAGGCGCGCCTGTTGCCGGTCGTCAACCGGTTCTTCGGCGAAACGGTGACCGTCTCCGGTCTGTTGATGGGTCAGGATGTCGTGCCTGTCATTCGGGACGCCGGCGCGCGACGGGTGTTGCTGCCGCGGGTGATGTTCGACCATACCGGCGCGCGTACCATCGACGAATACACCGTCGAGCGCATCAGCGCCGAGAGTGGCGCGGTCGTCGCTGTTGCCGGCGAACCGGACGAGATTGTGCGGTATGTGCGAGCGTTGAGCGTTGAGCGATGAACGAGGATTGGCGCCTATCGGTGCAAGCGAGGTGACTACGTGGATCACGACCTGACGATACATCGTGTTCTGAGCGTCATTCAGCGCGCCACGCAGACGGCGGCGCAGACTAACCTTGCTGCGCTGCTTGATCGCACGCTTGATCTGTTTGTCGAAGAAGCGCACGCCGAAGCGGGAACGCTCTATCTGTACGATCCGGATCGTGATGAACTCGTCTTTCATGTTGTCAAGGGTGATGTGACGAGCCAGCAACTGCTCGGCATGCGCATCCCGGCAAGCCGTGGCGTGGCAGGCGCGGCGCTGCGCGCGCGTGAGCCGATCTTCGTCCACAATGTCGCCGAAGACCCGCGCTGGGACCGCAGCATCGGCGAACTGGCGTCGCTCCGGTTGCGCACCATGTACTGTCTGCCGCTGATCATCGAGGAACGACCGATCGGTGTGGTGCAGGTTTTTAATCTGCCTTCCCATGCGATCGATGCCGATGAAGAACTGGCGCTGCTCCGCATTCTTGGCAATGTGATGGTGAGCGTCATCGATAAGACGCGCCTGCTCGAGGAGACCCATCGCCGTGAACGGCGGCAGCGCGCGCTGGCGGATATTGCGGCGCGCCTGACGACGACGCTGGACCGTCAGCATTTGTTGAACCTGATTATGGACTATGCCCGTGACCTGCTCAACTGTGAGGCGACATCGGTATGGGAAATCGATGACGAAGACGAAGCCAACCCTGTGTTGCGCTCACACGTCGCCACCGGATCGCGCGGTGCAAAAGTCGCCGGTATGACCGTGCCGTTTGGTCAGGGGATCATCGGGCATGTCGTGGCGACCGGCGAGGTCGTCCGGGTGGACGATGTGCGCAACGATGTGCGCCATTACCAGGGGGTGGACCAGCAGAGCGGCTTTGTGACGCGCTCGATCCTGTGTGTGCCGCTCCATGCGCCCAGCATCGAACTCGGCGCGGAGCGCGGTCGTGTGGCAGCGCGTATTATTGGCGGCGCCCAGGCGCTCAACAAAATCGGTGGTCCGTTTACCGATGATGATGTGACTCTGTTCGAGTCGTTTGCCAATCTCGCGGCGACGGTGCTGCAACTCTCGCGGCTGTATGCCGATACGCAGAACCTGTTGCTCGGCATGATCAAAGCGCTTGTCGAAGCCGTGGATGCGCGCGATCGCAACAATCAGCGCCATTCGCGCCGCGTCTCTGATTTTTCGGTGGCAATTGCGGAAGAGTTAGGGCTTTCCGACGAGCAGATGTTCCACGTGCGCATCGGCAGCCTGTTGCACGATATTGGGAAGATCGGCGTGCCGGACGCCATTCTCGATAAGCCGGGCCGCCTGACCGACGAAGAACTGATCGAGATGCGTAGCCATACAACCAAAGGCTACGAGATTATGAGCCAGGAAGAACTCAGGCGTCTGCTGCGCATCGAGCTGCCAGCCCTGCTCCAGCACCACGAGCGTCTCGATGGCAATGGCTATCCGCACCGCATCGCAGGCGACCAGATTTCGTGGATTGCGCGGATCGTCGCGGTCGCCGATGTTTTCGATGCGCTGACCAGCGCCCGGCCCTACAAAGAACCGTGGAGTGCAGAGCGCGCGATTGCGTATCTTACTGAGCGGAAGGGCATTGAATTCGATGTCGCCTGCGTCGAGGCGCTCGCGCGCGCGCGCGCAAAGGGGCATCCGCTGCTCAAAACGCAGGTCGAGCGCGCGACCGGCATAGAAAGGGGGTGAAGGAACAGCATGAAACCGATAGTTGCTCTTGTCGGGCGCCCAAACGTTGGCAAATCGACCCTGTTCAACCGGTTGATCGGTGAGCGCCGCTCGATTGTGGAAGATATTCCCGGCACGACCCGCGACCGGCTCTACGGCGATACGGAATGGAATGGCCGGGTGTTTACCGTGGTCGACACCGCCGGTCTGCTGCTCGACGAAGACGACCTGACGCCGGGCACGCCGCAACTGGAAATTGCGCGCCGGGTGCGCGAACAGGCGGAACTGGCAATCGCCGAAGCGGATGTCATCATCTTCATCGTCGACAGCCGCGAAGGTTTGACCGCTGCCGACGCCGCCGTCGCCGAGGTGCTGCGCCGCACTGATAAGCCGGTGGTGCTTGCCGCCAATAAATCCGACAACCGCGAACGGGCAATGGATGCAGTCGAATTCTATGCGCTGAACCTGGGCGAACCCATCCCGATGAGCGCCTACCACGGCATTGGCGTCGGCGACGTGCTCGACCGGGTGACCGAGGCGCTGCCCGTGGTCGAAGTGGAAGAGGACGACGCTGCGATCAAGATCGCCATCGTGGGGCGCCCGAACGTCGGTAAATCGTCGCTGCTCAACCGCCTGCTCGGTCAGGAGCGGAGCGTTGTCAGCGATATTCCCGGCACCACGCGCGATAGCATCGATACGCCGATTGAGATCGATGGCGTTAAGGCATTGCTGATCGACACCGCCGGCATCCGGCGGCGTGGCAAGATCGAACGCGGCCTTGAGCGGTACAGCGTGATGCGCGCGCTACGCGCCATCGAACGCGCCGATGTCGCGTTGCTCCTTATCGATGCGACCGAAGGCGTGACGGCACAGGATACGCATATCGCCGGTATGATCCTCGAGTCGCTGAAAGGCGTTGCGATCCTGGTCAATAAATGGGACCTGGTGGTGAAGGACAACTACACCTTCGACGAATTCAGCCGCCACGTCCGCGATGCGTTCAGGTTCATGCCGTATGCGCCGCTGTTGTTCATTTCGGCGAAGACCGGTCAGCGCGTCGATAAAGTGTTGCCGCTGGCGCTGGATATTGCGCAGAACCGGCAGCGCCGCATCCCAACATCGGAACTCAATGCGCTGCTGCGGCGCGCCGTTTATGAGCATCCGCCAACTGCGGTGCACAAAGGAGCGCACCTGCGACTCTACTACGCAACGCAGCCGCAGGTTGCGCCGCCGGTCTTTCTCTTCTTTGCCAATCAGGCGGAGCAGGTGCACTGGGGCTATGCGCGCTATTTAGAAAACCGCATCCGCGAGCGGTACGACTTTACCGGCACGCCAATCAAGATCGTGTTTCGCACGCGCACAAAGCGCGAGGAACATGGCAAATCTCCGGCGCGCCGAACGCGCGCCACCCCGGCGATCCGCGTCCATAGCGCCGCGTCGCCCGAAGAGCATGTCGAAATCTGGGATCAAGACGATTTCGACGAAGAGGCCGAGGTCTACTGGACGAATGAGTAGTCACGATCCCTCAGGAAGAGGAACCGTCGGCAAGGCGCCGATATGCGAGAGCGAACCTGGCGCATGATACGTGATCGTGTAGGGTCCGATCATGCAAAACATCCCGTCGGTGAGCAGATGCGGCACATTGGGTGCAAGGCGGCGGCCATTGACGAAAGTGCCATTGGCGCTGCCCACATCCATCACCATCACTCCTTCCGGACAGGGATGAAACTCGGCGTGGCGGCGTGAGATTCCTTCGTATCCCAACACCAGGTCGTTGCTCAGTGCGCGTCCGACGGTAATGGCCACTTCTCCCAGTACCATCCTTCGTTCAATCACCCCATCACGCCGAACAATCAGGCGCGCGGCTGACGTGGAACCTGTTTGTGCCGGCATGTCACTCCGCGTGGTGGGCGATTGCTGCCCGGAACTGTTGTTCATAGTCGCTCTCCTGTGCTCCGCTCCTGCACGCGATTGTATCCCGCTCTGCCACGACCGTCAAACGGCCATGCTACGCATGCTTGAAGATTGATGTGCGCAAATGAAGATTGGCGCCGCATGTCCTACATCGTCCATCATCAACGCCGGTCACGCGCGTAATACCGCCGCTCCGCTCGATAACCACCGACATACACGATGGGCAGACCGTCGCCTGGCCTGGTTCTGGTCCGTACACGTATGTCAAACCCGCCTCTGCGCCTATCCGGCGGGCGCGCGCGACCGACGCTGCGGCCGCTGCGCCGGCATCACCGGGGATGACGTGCCATGGCGTGAATGGACTGAGCGCTGTCCGGATCCAGTTGGTCAGTCCGTGAATATGGTCAACCGAGTCATTCACGCCGGGATGCAGGCGGGTGACAACCTCGACGTGACAATGCCAGCGATGAAAGGCGTGCGCGGCAACTTCCAGAATGCCGCGCCATCGTTCCACGCCGGCAAGGCGGCGATATGCAGCGTCGTCGAAGGCGCGCAATTCCAGGCATATCCCATCCAGGTAGTGCCCGATCTGATCGAGCGCTTCGATCGTCAGGAACCCGCTGGTCACGAGTGCGGTATATCGGCTGGTCGCTCGCGCCGTGCGGAGCAGGTCGAACACATACTCGTGCGCCACGGATGGGTCGCTGTAACTCCAGACAATACCCCGGCAGAGACGATCCAGCGCGAATGTCGCGGCGCGCTCTGGGGCAAGCCGTCGTTGCTGCTGTTCGTCTGATGGCGTTGTTCCATATTGCCCGCGATGCTGATCTTCCGGAAACGCATATCCCCACCCGCCGAGCGTCAGCACCTGGGTGCCTGGAAAAAAGTGCCATAATCGATGTTCGTCGATCGGCCCAACCGTTGCGACACTGATGAGTCCATCATTGTGAACGGCAATGCCATTCGTATCACGGGCGCGCACCCTGCAACGCCCTTTCTGGTGCGGCTTCAATTCGCAATGCCACTGGCAGACATTGCAGCGTAGCGCTTCATCATCGAGCGCTTCAACAAGACTGGTGTAGCGCATGGACCCACCTGCTAGCATTCTCGTGCCTGATCGGGTATAATCCTGAAGTACGCCGCGCAAGGCGTTGCGCTGGCGTAGGGTGCATTATAAATCCTGACAGCCGGTCTGTTGCCCGGCAACCGGGCGCAGCCGACACGATAAAGAGCGTATGGACGAAACACCACTGCGTCGCCGGCTTGGGCTGGATCGCCCTTCGATCGCCGATCACCCGGTCGAGACAGCCGATACACCTGCTGTCGCTCCCTCCCCGGCGCCGGCAGTCCGCAGCATTGTGCGGGAGATGCTGGAAACCGCCATCTTTATTCTACTGGTCTTTTTGATTGTGCGCGGTGCGATCCAGAATTTTAAGATCGAGGGCCAGAGCATGGAGCCAAATCTGCACAGCGGGCAGTACATTCTGGTCAATAAACTGATCTTCTTCCACTTCGATCTGAATGCGCCGCTGCGCCTGCTGCCCGGTAATGCCGATCTGCCGCCGCGCGTGGTCTATCCCTTTCGCACCCCGCGCCGAGGCGATGTGGTGGTGTTCGAGTATCCGCGCGACATGAGCAAAGATTATATCAAGCGCGTCATTGCCTTGCCAGGCGAAACGGTCGAAATTCGAGATGGCCGCGTGTACATCAATGGCATTTTGCTCGATGAACCATACCTTCAGGGCATCACAACCACCTGCCGCTTCGAAGATCCATGCGCCCGTGGTCCGGTGGTGGTCGATCCAGGGACGGTCTTCGTCATGGGAGATAACCGCACCAATAGCAGCGACTCGCGTGAATGGGACGATCTGCCGCTGGATCGGATTATTGGACAGGCATGGATTTCGTACTGGCCGCGTGAGCATTGGGGCGCGATCCCTTTGCCAACGTATGCTGCACTGCCATAACCTATTATAAACGAATCGCGCATGCACGTTGCTATCAATGCGCATCTTCTTGCCCATACGCGCTCCTTCCGGCGCGCCGGGGTGTCGAACTACGTCGAGGCGCTGCTCATTCACCTGGGGGAGATCGACCGGCAAAACCGGTACACGGTATATACCACGCGCGGTCTCGACAGCGCAGCGCTTGGGTTGCCGCCCAACTTCCGCGTCCGGTCGAGTCGTTTGCCGACAATCAATCCGCGCGTTCGCATTCCGTGGGAACAATTGCTGGCGCCGGCGCTCCTGCGCGTCTCCCACGCCGACGTGTACCATGGCGTCCTCAATGTGATGCCGCTCGCTTGCCCGGTTCCGTCGGTGGTCACCATCCATGATCTGAGCGCGTTTCTGTTTCCGCAGACGTTTCGCCGCGTCAACCGGATGTACACCCGGTGGGCGATCCGGGTTGCGGCGCGCCGCGCCCGCTATCTCCTGGCGGTGTCGGAGTTTACCCGGCGCGAAATCGTGCGCTGGCTCCACGTTCCGCCAGAGCGCGTGGTTGTGACGCCCAACGCTGCCGATGCACGCTTTGCACCCCCTGATCCGGCTGTGCTCGAAGCGTTTCGCCGCCGCGTCGGGTTGCCCGACCGATTTGTGCTATTCCTCGGCACGCTCGAACCGCGCAAGAATCTGCCGCTGCTCCTGGAAGCATATGCCCGGATTGCGCGCGATGTCGATGCGCCGCTGCTCATTGGCGGCGCAAAAGGGTGGCTGTACGAGCCGATTCTGGCGCGCGCCGAACAACTTGGCCTTGGCGACCGACTCCGCTTTGTCGGGTATATCGATCAGAAAGACCAGGCGCTCTGGTATGCGGCGGCAACCATCTTTGTCTTTCCATCGTTGTACGAAGGGTTTGGCATGCCGCCGCTCGAGGCAATGGCGTGTGGCACGCCGGTGATTGTCAGCAACAGCAGCAGTCTTCCCGAAGTGGTGGGAGCAACAGACGGACATCCCGATCAGGCGGCGGCGCTTGTCGTGCCGCCAACCGACGCCGACGCGCTGGCGGAGGCGATGCTGCGACTGCTCTCTGATGCCGATCTGCGCGCCGAATTGCGGAACCGAGGGCTTGCGCGCGCCCGCTGCTTCTCCTGGCGCACGACGGCGGAGCGAACGCTGGCGGTGTATCGGCAGGCAGCGTGTGGGTGAGGTATGAGGAGTGAGGCGTGAGGCGTGAGAGTGGAAGAGGGAGCGGGCCTGACCCTTGAGGTCTCTGCTGCCTACTTGACAAAGCGATCAAGGAGTGCGGGAACGTGAAAGAAGAGGGAGCGGACCTGACCCTTGAGGTCTCTGCTGCTGACCGATTTCTGCTATGGAACCTCGCTGACAGAACGATCCTTACCCCCTGTTTATGTGTATCGACCTCAAGGGTCTGGGGGAAGGCGAAAGGTTGAAGGTGGAACCACTCTGAGCACCTCTGCGCCTCTGTGGTTCAAAAATGGGTGCAATGCAGGTTGGCAGGCGGATAGAGGCGCACGGCATTCCCCTGATCATACAGATATGTCTCAAACACACGCGAAGCATCCCGCTATGCGCGAGTTCCGGCAAGCGCATCACTGGCTTCTTCCAATGATATATGCCTGGGTTGTCGCCTTCTGGCGCCAGAGCTTCGGTGTTCGTCAATCACCTTTTATCGCCTGGTTCCCCGCGCCCACGTTCCGGTTCTCGCATCGCAGGCTGCGCATCCCGGTTCTCAGTTCTCAGTTCTCAGTTCTCATCACCCGCATCTTTATCATCATCTCACTC
Organism: uncultured Roseiflexus sp.; assembly: GCA_937935075.1. Classification (GTDB taxonomy): domain Bacteria; phylum Chloroflexota; class Chloroflexia; order Chloroflexales; family Roseiflexaceae; genus Roseiflexus. The sequence continues at coordinate 19,559 of CALGYB010000048.1, forward strand.
GCCATCGCCCTTTCACACACACCCGTATCGCTGGCGACAGCACCGGTGCATGGACAGCCATTCGTGCGCCCGACATTCGCAGCGCAGATGGAAACACTGCGTCCGGTCATTCTCGACGCAGCGGCGCGCCACAACGATCCGGCGATTTCGGGGATGGACGACGCAGAGTTTGCATCGATCATCGCCCTGGCGCTCTACAACGAACATTTTGGCTGGCTGGAAGAGGCGGTTCCGCCATTACGCCCGCTGACGCCGTGGTATCAGGCGGCGCAGATGACGCTCAACGCCTTTGGCGCCGACCTGACCGTCTGGCCCAGCAATATTCGCCCCTCCGTAGCGCTCGAAATGCTGCGCGGCGAACTGCCGGTCAAAGGTTCAGACCGACCCATCAGCATCGATCTGCATATCTCAGGGAGCCGGATCGATCCGGCGCGCTATCGCACGCAGGCGGAACTGTACGCTGCCATCAACAGCGAACTGATCCGGCCCGCGCTGGCGGTCGAGTATCTGGCAGCCAACCTGGAGCGCGGTGTGCATCGCGCGCGCTATGAAGGCGTACCGGTGACCTGGCAGGCGCTCGCTGCCTGGCACAATCAGGGAATCGTCGCTGCGGAGGATATTGCCGCCAACCCCACTGCCCGCGACTATGTGCGACGCGCTGCCGTCTACCGCGATCTGGCGCGCGCCTTTATCGTCGCAGATCAGGCGGCACAGCATAATCACGCACTGCCCAGTAGATCGCCTTTGGCGTCCCATCCGCCGCCACAAAGTTCCAGTTATCCTGATATGTGCGCGCCTGCCAGGGAGTGCTGAACTGCCAGAGGCACATCGCTTCGAGCCAGGGCCATGCCAGCGCCATCTGGTAGGCGCCAATCGTCCAGCGCACCCGTTGCGCCGGACGCACCGCCGCCGACCAGCGCGGATGGTCGTTCCATCCCCCCTCGGTGATGAAGATCGGCTTGTGACCGTCTCCCAGGTAGGTCAGCAGGTCGTGGATGAGTTCAACGCGCCGGAAGTTGACCTCCTCCGGCGCCGGCGGCGCATCGTGCGGTTGCTGCGCGCCATAGTTGTGGACAGCCCAGGCATCAAACCAGGGCGCAGCGCCGGCGGCGTACAGTTCGGTGATGTAGCGCAAGTCCCCCATCCGCACCTCGGCGTTGTCGCCGAGATCGCCGCCGGGTGAGAGCGCCCCGGCGATGACGACCGCGTCGGGCACGGCGGCTTTGACGCGCGGGTAGACCGTTTGCAGCAGCGCGGCATAACCGGCCGGATCGGGTTGCCGCCGCCCCCACTCGAAGGTGAGGTTTGGTTCGTTCCAGATAATGATGTGCCGCACGCCATCGGCGCGGTAACGCTGAAGGAAGGCTGTTGCATAGGCGGCGAAATCGGCGTAGTGCGCTTCGTCGAGGTAGCGGTCGTTCGAGTCGCGCGGGCGCGCCCACTGCGGCGCCATGTCGAGCCGGGCAAGCACCTGCAATCCCTGGCGCACCGCATGGCGCACCACCATATCGGCGCCCGTCCAGTCGAACCCGAAGCGCGAACGCGGCTGCACATACGCCCAGGGGAAGAGATCGACGATCCAGCGCGCGCCCATCTCGCGCACCTGTTCGAGCGTGCGCCGGATATACCCCTCGTCGCCGATGCCGGTGAGGCGTGTATGAATGCCGATCTTCGGATTGATCGTGATGACCTGTTGCTGCGGCGGGAGGTGCAGCGAGCGCGGCGCGCGCACTGCCCAGAACTCAGCGGCGGCTGCGGCGAGCGCCAGCGGTGCGGTGAAGAGCAGCCGGCGGTGACGACGCCAGGAGATGTTGGTTGGAAGTGATGCGCGATTGGTTGGTTTGCGTTCAGTCATCTATCAGAACCAGGCCAGCGCAGGATGACGACTTCTTCGCGCAACTGCTCTTTGGTTAACGTTGCGATCCGGATGCGAAAGAGCGCGATGTCGAGCGCCTCATACCCCAGTGTGCGGGCAATATCGGCAAGCAACTCGCCGGTGCGGATCAGCACACGGAAATAGGATGCCTGATCGCCGACGACATAGGCGAGATGCGCGCCTGGGCGCAGAACAGTGCGGAGTTCGGCAAGATGACGCGCCATGCCGCCGAAGTAGAGTTTTGTTACTCGCGCGTAGAGACGCTCAAAGCCTGAGGTTTTCCCCAGCTGGATGCGTCGCGCTTCGATCATGTCGGCAAGATGGTGAATAACCGGATGGGATGCAATCCATTGATCGTCATCGTCGGATACATACACATTTCGCGTATTTGAACGGAGAAGATGCTGCTTCAATGCGCGAAGGTCGCTTTTGCTGCGGATAAATCCCAGCAGAACGCTTTCGAGGCGGGTCGTTCGCGTATAATCTTTTTCGTTCGGATAGGGCGGAGAGGTAATTACGGCATCGATCGAACAGGGTTCGATCATGTCCAGAACGCGCCGGGCGTCACCGCGATGAACGACGGCTTCGGTCCGGTTCAATGCGCGCAGATGGCGGAGATCGTGCGCCATGTTCGAGATGCCGTCGAACCAGAGTGCGATCACTGGCGCATCGGCTTTCATCGGACCGACGCCGACTTCCGGGCCGAAATGGAGGTTGCCGATGGCAAACGCCAGCGCTTTTGCCAGAGCGAGTTGCTGGTGACGGATGAAGCACGGATCGGCATGCCGCTGCAAGCAATCGAGCAGAACCAGTACTTTGTGCAGCGGCAGCGGACTGATCGAGTTCGCCAGCAAGAGGTTCATCCGTTCTGCATCGAGCGTGCGCAGGGTGCGACCAACCGGCGGATTCGCGCTGATGAATACCGGATCGTCTTCGATGCCGTCGGCTTCGAGCAGCGCGCGCGCGCGCCCGGCGACATATTCGGAGTGCTGAAGCAGTTCATCTGGATCAGGAGACCAGTCGCATTTGACCTGCGCGGCGAAATGGGCGAAGGGATTGGCTTCGACGCCCACACCGGGAATGCCGCGTTTTTTGCATTCAACAATGGTTGTGCCTGTGCCGCAGAACGGATCGAGCACGCGATGCTGGCGCAGAATCCCGAAACGCTCAATGTACTCACGCACCAGGTGCGGCGGGAAGGAGAGCACGAACCGATACCAGTCGTGCGCCGGACGATCCTGATCGAGCAACCGGTTCATCTCGCCGTTGCTCTGACGATGGCGCTTTGTCCGGGGAGCAACGGGTGTGGATTCGCTGGCGTCCATTTGTTCCTTCCCTTGTGAAGACGAAGAGATGTCCTGTTGGTTCGAGAAGTATAAACCATCCGGCGCGTGGTTTCAACATGGTTGTAGAACGTGTGTTCCGAGAGAACCGGGACTGAGAACCGGGTCAGGCACACCTTCGCACTTCGCGCCCCTCGCCCCCGACGAAGACCTTTGAGGTCGCGGCAAGTCCGGTTCAGTGGAGATGCGCCTTGCCGCTCGCAATAGTTACTGGCAATGACGACAGCAGCGGAGCAGACCTCAAAGGTCGCTCACGTTTCCACCTCCCGCCTCTCGCCTCCGATCTCTCGCCTCCGACCTCTCGCCTCCGACCTCTCCCCTCTCCCCTCTCCCCTCTCGCCTCCGACCTCTCCCCTCTCCCCTCTCGCCTCCGACCTCTCCCCTCTCGCCTCTCCCCTCTCGCCTCTCGCCTCTCCCCTCTCCCCTCTCGCCTCTTGACATGGCGCGTATGGGCGCTATAATCGGCTCAGGCGTCTCCATCAGGCGTGTATCCGCTGCTGTCCCGGTTGCCGGCAGAGACCATCAGAAGGGGACCATAATGCGCCACACCGCACGTCTGACCGTCGTTGTACTGCTGATTGTCAGTTTGTTCGCTACACCTACGGCGGCTCCCCTCTCCGCACAGGCGGCGGCGCTCTATTTCCCGCGCACCGGGCATCATCTGACCGATGAGCATGGCTTCTTGAGTTTCTGGCGCAGCCATGATGGACCGCGCATGCTGGGGTTTCCTGTTACTGAAGCATTGATGATCGAGGGCGTCGGACCAGCGCAGTACTTCGAGAAGGGGCGTCTCGAGCGGGTCGCTGCCGCCGATGGCGCGCCAATCGTGCGTACCGGCGCGGTTGTCGCTGAATACGTCGCCATCCTCTACCGCACCTTCCCGCCGCGCCCGGATCGTCCGCCGGTCGAGGGGGAACTGTTCTTCAGCGAAACCGGATACAGTGTTCGTGAGCCATTCATTGGCTTCTGGCAGGCGGCGGGCGGCGTCGATTTCTTCGGCATGCCGATCAGTGAACCGCTGTGGGAGCAGACTGCCGGAGGATACCGGCAGGTGCAGTATTTCGAACGCGCCCGGTTGGAGCGCGTTCCGGCATTCGCCGGAACAATCGACGAGATACAGGTCGGCGATCTGGGGCGCATGCTGGCGGAACTTCGTGGGCTGAACATTGCCCCTGTTCCCAATCGCGGATTCGAGACATTTGGTCCGCCTGCACCCGCCGCTGCCGACATCGCTCCGCTCAACGCGCCTGTCGCACCTGTGCTGCAACCCACTGCGCCGCCTGCTGCCCGACCTGCCTCCCCGCCTCGTGCAACTGCCACGCTGCGTTCGCCAGCGCCATCTCCGGCGAACCGCGCCCCCGCCGCCACGCGCGCAGCAAAGCGGATCGTCGTCAATCTGTCGAAACAGTGGCTCTACGCCTACGAAGATGACCGCCTCGTCTTCGATGCGCCGGTTGCCACCGGGCGCGACGGGATGAACACGCCAACCGGCACATTCCAGATTTATGCGAAACTGCCCAGGCAAACGATGGATGGCGTCACCGATGGCACATACTGGGTTGTGCCGAATGTCCCGCACGTCATGTACTTCTACGGCGGCGTCGCCCTGCATGGCACGTACTGGCATAACCTCTTCGGCACCGGCGCGCGCCCATCGCATGGCTGCGTCAATCTGCCGCTGAAGTCGGCGGCGTGGCTGTACGAATGGGCGCCAATCGGCACGCCTGTGCGCGTGACCTACTAACGTATGCCCCCTGAGCGACAACCGATCAAGCCGCCTATTGCACCCATGCGTGCCATGCTTATTGTGGCTGGAGCGCTGGTGTTCATCAGTGGCGTGCAACTCTTCGTGTTCGCGGAGCAAACCGACCGATTTTTCGCCTGGACGATCAAATGCCCGCCTGGCTCTGGCCCATCATCGGGTTACAGGCGGCTGCGCTGCTTGCTGTGGGAGCGATGCTGCTGGTTGCGCCCGGCTGCGCTGTACCGCTCTGGCCCTGGCAGTTGACGCCGCTCACAGCGCGCGCCATTGGCGCCTGGCTGGTCGGACTGGGGATTGCAGCGGTTCAGGTGCTGCGCGAGGGTGACATGATGCGGGCGCGCGGCGTACAGATCAGTTCGGCGGCATTCGTGGCGCTCCAGGCGCTTGCGCTGGTACGGTATCCTGCTGTGGTCTCCTGGCGTGATCGGCGCCTGTGGGGATACATCCTGTTTCTCGCCAGCATCCTTGTCGTCAGCCTGTACGCCTGGCGTGCAACCAGGCGTTTCAGCGCCTATGATGAACCGCTGCGCGTTGCTCGATAGATCGTCACGCCCGCATCACGACCGGCGGCGGCGAGTTGAGCGCCATCAGGACTGAACGCCAGCGCCAGGATGCCAAACTGCTGCTGAACACGCGCCATCTCCGCACCGCTTGCCGGGTTCCAGAACTGCACCACGCCGGTAGGCGTACCGGTCGCAAGGAGAGCGCCATCAGGCGAGAACGCCAGGGCGGTAAACCAGCCATTTTCCGGTGCAGCCTGAAGACTGCGCTCAGGGACGCCCGTTCGGTAATTCCACATACGCAACATTCCATCAGTGCCTGTCGCAGCGAACAGCGCACCTCCGGGCTGAAACGCGATACTGGTGATCGAGTTCCGCATGCCGCTCAAGGTCTGAACGCGCTGCCCATCAGCGACACGCCAGATTTCGATGCGCGGGTCGTTCGGTGTGCCGGCAGCAGCCACAAAGTTGCCATCATTGCTGACCGCTATCAGAAATATCGCCGGGAGATCGGTTTGGAGCGACTGGATGAACCTCCCATTCGCCCCATTCCAGAGCGCCACCGTGCCATCGCTGGCGCCGGCTGCAATTACCGTGCCGCTCGGATCGGCTGCGATGCAGAGCGGCGTCCCGGTCAATCCGGTCAGATTGCTGGACGTTTCCTGAAGAAAGTCCAGGATGACAACCGTATCCTGCTCAGTGATGGTTGCCAGCCGACCATTCGGCAAAAACGCCAGTGATTGCACCGACGTCGCCGAACCGGCGAACTGACGGGTCTGATCATTCGCCAGCAGCCGCAACTGAATGAACCCGTTGTAGCCAACGGCGCCGAGCACCTCGCTATCGGGCGAAAACACGAGCGATGTCACCAGTCCCAGCCCGATGCGCAGATTCATATCAGGGCGCTGCTGTGTCAGGTCCCAGACGATCACACGCCCTTCCTGATCGCTTACCGACGCCAGCCGCTCACCATTTGGGCTAATAGCGATACCGAAAATGTCGAGACGATGGACATCGAGCACGTCGGTCTGAACGCCGCGTTCGACATCCCAGACGCGCACGGTCGCGTCCAACCCTGCCGAGTAGAGGGTCTTCCCGTCGGGAGAGAATGCCAGTCCACGAATCACGATCCAGTTCGTGTGACCGCGCAACTGATGGATCAGTTGACCGGTTGCAGCATCGATCAGATAGACGACCCCCTCAGTCGAACCGACCGCCAGCGTCTTGCCATCGGGCGAAAACGCAACGCCGGTCGCCCAGTAGCGCAGGTTCGTCGCCGGATCGATTGCCGTGCGAAAACTAAAGCCGCTGATCTCGCGCCCGGATGCCACATCCCATAGTCGCACGCTGCCATCACGCGAGGCGGATGCTAACGTCGCACTGTCGGGCGAGAACGTCACACCGCCAATAAACCCCGTATGCCCGCTAAGGGTGGCCACGAGTTGACCGGTTGCAGCATCCCATATGCGCACTGTCTGATCGGTGCTTCCGGACGCGAGCAGCGTACCGCTCGGAGCGAAGGCGAGGCTGCGGATCCAGCCGGTATGACCGCTCAACCGCCGGAGCACTCTGCCGGTCGCTGCATCCCATATACGAATATCGTTATCATCGCTGGCGCCCGACGCCAGCAGGGTGCTGTCGGCAGACCAGGCGAGCGACGTGATTTTGCCGGTATGATCGAACCATGTTCCACGATCGTCGAGGGTTGTGGCATCGTGCAGGCTCACTGCTTCGCTGATTCCCACTGCAAGCAGCCGTCCATCGGGCGAATAGGCGACAGGACCAAACACCGACATGGAGAGCTGGCGCGTTGCCGTGATTGCAGCGACGTTCCGGGGTGAAATGGCATCCGGGCTAAGTTCGGGCGCTCCGTTGGCGGGTATTGGCGTCGGGGGCGGCACAGTCGGTTCGGCATTTCCGATGACCGTCGCTGTGGAGGCAACCGTTGTTCCCGTTGGTTCAGGTGATGTTGCCACAGGCGCCGACGTCGGCGCTCCGGCGGCGCCGCTCATGCCGAGCATCTGGCGCAACGGGCTTCCCGGCAAAAAGATCGCAATCGCCAGACAGACCCCAATTGCGGCGACGGTCAGCAGCACGGCGGAAGTAATGAGGCAACCGGTGCTCAAACCTCGTGGTTGTGGAGCGGGCGCGTAGCCAGCAGGATACCCCGGCGGCGGGTAGGACGCAGGCGCTCCGGGCGGCGGAGCAGCCGGAGCGACGGGAACAGGCGCAGGCTCTGGAGATGCAGGCGCAGGTGTCGCAGGCGCCGGTCCTGCAACCACGACATTCTCCGGCTGTTCTTCAGACGAGGCTGATGGCGTCACCTGTGTCAGCACATCAGGACCAAGCCCCAGCGAACGACCGCCCATCATCTGGGCGGTTTCCAGCGCGATGCGCATTTCGCGCGCCTGCTGGAATCGATTGACCGGACGCAGTTGCAGCGCGCGCAGCAACACCTGCTCGACCAGCGGGGAAATCTGCGGATTGAGCGACCGGGGACCCGCCAGCGGCATTCCGGCTTCCTGCTGCGCTGGCGTTGGCGGCGCCCAACCGGTCAGCGCGTGATACATCAGTGCGCCGATAGTATACACATCGCTGACCGTCGTGGGTTCGGCATCGGGACGCGAGAGTTCCGGTGCACGGTACGGCGACGGCGTCTGCCCGATAGGGGTCGCCAGGGTGAAGGGGGTGACCAGAAATGAGCCTTTGTCATCGACCCAGACATCGACGACCGCCAGATCGCCCAGAAACAACGGCGGCCGTTGACGGTGCAGATGCTCCAGCAGCAGCAACAAGCGCGTCGCCTGCGTCAGCACGTCGGGTTCCGGCAGCGGACCGCCGCGCGCGCGAATGGCGCGTTCGAGGTCTTGACCGCCGGGATCGGCGCAGACCATGTAATAGTGCGCACCCTCCGCAAAATGGTCGCGCAACGGCAGCAATGTCTCGTGCTTCACCGCAGCGATCTGTCTTGCCAGAGTCTCCAGATTGCCCAGTGCTTCTTCAGGCGCCACAAACGCGGCAGCCAGCATCAATTCACCGCTCTGATCGTCGCGGCAGCGGTAGATTTTCACGCCAGGTCGTTCATCAATGGCATAGATCACGCGGTAGCGATCACGGATGACTTGCTCGCCTGAACTCATGGAAGCCTCGTTGTGATGCAGATCCTCTTCCAGCGATACCCCGCGCTTGTCCGACAGCGCTCACTTTTATGCCATCTGAAGCGACTCTGGCACGCGGCGGATGATCGAGTCGGGAATGCTGTAATCCTTTGCGATGACCCGCGCCGTCATTTTTGCCGACATCATCACCGATGGCGTGCCTCCGCCCGGCTGAACGCTTGCGCCGACCAGATAGAGCCGCTCGATGTCCTCGCTCCGATTATGCGGGCGGAAGTAGGCTGACTGGATCAACAATGGTTCAACGCCGAAGCCGTTTCCAAGCCAGCTATTGAGCGTTCCCTCGAAGTAATCGGGCGTAATATAACTCTTATGCACCAGGCGATCCATCAGCCCCGGCAGATACCCGCGCTCATCAAGAAAGCGGAGCACTTTGTCAACGAAGGGTTCTGCCAGGTGCGACCAGTTCAGCCCAGAACCGTTGTTTGGCACGGGCACGAGTGTGTAGGCGGCGTGGTGACCGGGAGGCGCCAGGCTGGGGTCGGTAAGCGTCGGAATGTGCAGGTATTGCGAGAAATCATCCGCCAGCGTCTTGCGGTTGAAAATATCTTCCAGCAACCCCTCGTAACGTGGTCCGAGAATGATATTATGGTGGCGCAACTGCGCATCGCGCGGATCGGCGCGGAACCCGAAGTAAATGACAATCAGCGACATCGACTGCCGCGCCAGACGCACGCGCAGATCATTGTTTATCCGCCGGTGTTTGCGGTCAATCAGGCGGAGATAGGTCATCGCATAATCACCATTCGAGACGACCAGATCCGCATCGAGGCGTGTGCCATCAGCCAGTTCGACGCCGCGGGCAATGCGGCGTGCACGCAACCCGCGCGGCTCACGCCCATGCTCGTCGGTCACGATAATCCGGCGGACCTCGCTGTTGTAGCGCATGACCCCGCCCAGGTCCTCGAACTTCCGCACCAGCCCCTGCACCAGTGCACCGGTGCCGCCGCGCGCAAAGTGAATGCCCCACGTCTTTTCGACGAAATGAATCATGGCATAAATTGCCGGCACCTGCAACGGATTGCCGCCGATCAGCAACGGCTCGAAACTGAACACTTGCTGCATCTTGGGGTTGCGGAAGTAGCGTTTGACGAACGAAAAAAGCGGACGTACCGCGTCGAGACGCACCAGATCAGGGACGACTCGCAACATCGTTCCGATGTCGCCGAAGTACGTGTACCCCAGTTCGAGGAACCCGCGTTTGAAGATTGCTTCGGCAGCGGCGTGGAACTGCTCGTATCCTTCGAGGTCTTCCGGCGCCAGGATGCGGATCTGCTCACGGGTATGTTCTGGATCGCCGTCATAGTCGAAGAAGGTTCCATCATCGAAATAAATGCGATAGAAGGGAAGGATTGGCGTAAGCGTCACATACTTCGATGTGGCAGGACCGCCGCTGATGCCGCTGGTGATGCGCGCACCAGGCGCCAGCACATCCGGCGGAAAGTCGGGCGCAGCCAGATTCGCCGCGTCGCGTTCCAGCGCAAACAATTCTTCGATAAAATGTGGTACGGTGATGACCGTCGGACCCATATCGAAGGTGAACCCATCAACTCGCCGCACATACGCGCGGCCTCCGGGTCCGTCCAGTTTTTCGACAATGGTCGTATCGAACCCCAGGCTTTGCAGGCGAATCCCCATCGCCAGACCGCCAAATCCGGCGCCGATGACAATTGCACGTTTGCGTTCCATAGGTGATATGTATGCTTTCAGTTATGCTATATAGCGTGATCGGGCACGTATCTGAACATCCTGTGCACGCCTTGTATCAGAAAGGAATACGGCATGGGAGCGTTCTATCCCAATCAACTACGCGCCCTGGAACATCACGGATGCGACAGGTGCATCATACCATGAAACGCATCCGGCGCGCTGCGGTGTCTGGTACAATACCAGCACAACCAGCATGCTGTAATAGTGCTGTCAAGGAGGAAGATCATGGCCGCAACTTCGGAAACATCAACCACCCTGACGTTGGGCGCCCTGGCGCCCGATTTTACCCTGACCGATACGGTATCTGGCAGGCGGATGTCGCTGAATGATCTGAAATCGTCGAAGGCGACGGTGATCATGTTCATCTGCAATCACTGCCCGTATGTCAAGCATGTTGACCGGGCGCTTGTTCGCCTGGCGCAGGACTACATGCCGCAGGGGGTGTCGTTCATCGCTATCAGTTCCAATGATCCGGTTCAGTACCCGGAGGACGCGCCGGAGAAGATGCGCGAGGAAGCGTTGCGTATCGGGTATCCCTTCCCCTATCTGTTCGACGAAACCCAGGATGTTGCGCGCGCCTATGGCGCAGCCTGCACCCCCGACACCTTCATCTTCGACGGCAATCTGCGCCTGGTCTACCGCGGCCAACTCGACGACACCCGTCCGAGCAGCGGCAGAGAGGCGACTGCTGCCGATGTGCGCGCCGCGCTCGATGCCATTCTGTTGGGTCAACCGGTCAATGCCGTGCAGAAGCCGAGCGTTGGGTGCAGCATCAAGTGGAAAAAGTGACGGTCACCTGGGAGAAGTCCATGCGCTCATACCGCGAAGAACTCTGGTTCAACACCTCTACGCGAGTGGCGTTTGTGCGCATTACCGATCAGGTTGCGGCAGCCGTGCGCAAATCGGGGGTGCGCGAGGGATTGTGCCTGGTAAACGCCATGCACATCACCGCCAGCGTGTTTGTCAACGACAATGAATCCGGCCTATGGCACGACTTTGAACGCTGGCTGGAGAAGCTTGCGCCGCATGCGCCGATCTCGCAGTATCGCCACAACGACACGGGTGAAGACAACGCCGACGCGCACCTGAAACGCACCATCATGGGGCGCGAAGTGGTGCTGGCGATCACCGACGGCAAACTCGACCTCGGTCCGTGGGAAGAGGTGTTCTACGGCGAGTTCGACGGTCAGCGGCGCAAGCGCGTGTTGATCAAAATCATCGGCGAGTAGCGACCATTACCGTGTCACCGTGTCACCAGCGGCAGGTTGACGCGGTTCGGTCGCTCAATCGTTTCACCGGGGGAATAGGCGAGACCCAGCGGCGACCCGCGGAAGCCAGGGAAGACCTGATCAATCGCCTGGTATCCGCCGCGTTTGACGAGGATCTCTGCCAGCACCGCGCGATAGTCGGTGGTGATTGCCAGATCCACGCCGTTGTCGAGTTGCTCGGTCGCCAGTCCGGGCCAGACGCCGTACATCTTCCCGCCGCGAATCCCCTCGCCGAGCACGAGCATCACATTGCCGTGTCCGTGGTCGGTGCCGCCGCTCCGATTGGCTTTGAGCCGCCGTCCAAACTCGCTCATCACCACGACCGTCAGCCGGTCGTGGTAGCGCCAGAGATCGTTGTAGAAGGCGTAGAGCGCTTCGGAAAGCCCTGCGACCAGTTCGGGGAAGATCCAGCTCTGCCCCTCGTGCGTATCCCAGCCGCCGTAATCGACGGTTGCTGCGAGCAACCCGACATCCATTTTGATCAGGCTGGCGACTGTGCGCAGGGCATTCCCCAGGCTGGCGCCGCGTCCGCTCGGATAGGAGACGCCGTTCTCCGGCTTGTAGGGGATGACCCTCCCCTGCGCGTCTCGCGGCAGGCGCTCATTGATCCGGGCAATGGTTGTCAGTGTGGTGCGCCCTGCCTGCTGCACGGGTGAGTCACCGGTGTAGAACGAATCGAGCGCCTGGTTGAGTTGATCGCGGTAGCGCCACGAGTTCCAGCTCAGGTTGAAGGCGCTCGGGTCGGTCAGCGCTGCGGCGCCGTTGAATCCAGTCATCGAGAATGGCACGCGCGTTCCGGCAGCGACTGCCGGAAGATACCCGCTTGCGTTGATACCGTTCAGGTAGCGAGCAAGCCAGCCATTCGCCGGTACGCCACTCTCTGGAATTCCGCCTTCCATGTAATCCATCGCTTCAAAGTGACTGCGTGTGCCATTCTTCAAGCCACATGCGTGGACAATTGCCAGTGAGCGGTTGATGTACAGCGAGAGCAGCAGCGTAGCGCGCGGGTGCAGGCGAAAATCGGCGCCCTGGATCTGATTGCCGAAGCTCAGTCCGGCGTTTTGCCCGCTTTCCTCCACCCGCAGTTCGCCACGTGCTCCACGGTAGAATGGGTCGTTCACCGGCGCGACTAGATTGAGGCCGTCGCAGCCGCCACGCAGGAAGACGACCACCAGAATATCGCGGCGAGTCGTATCGCCTGGCTGTGTGAACGCCAGACCGCGAACGGCGCCGCCGGTCATTGCAGCAATCGCTGCGCTGCATCCGACAATAAAGTTGCGTCGTGAGATTGTCATGTGCTCCTCTATCGCAGTTGAAACTCAGGCGTCATTGCAATCAGCGTCACCACGCTCTTGATGCGATCGGCAATCTCTTCGGCGCTGCCGGTCGGCGGCGCGCCCGCAGAGCCATTCTGGCGCATCAGATCAACCAGGCGGTTGATCGTGGCCGGCGACGGAGAAACCGCCAGCAGGCGCGTAATCCAGAACTCTACAATCTGCCGCGAGGTCAGTCCGGTCGGCGTCTGACCTGGCAGATCGAACGTTGCAGCCTTGAGCCAGGCGCTCTGCAAGTAGTTGATGATATTCCAGCGCCGCAGCATGCCATTTGTACTCAGCCACGCTGCGCTCTCCTCCGGGTGACCGGTTGGCGGTCCCCAGTTGAACATCCGGTATCCCATCTCCTGCAACTGCCAGAACAGATCGGAGTTGGGCGTGACGTCGGCATTGGTGGCGCGCAGGAACGATACGACCACCTCGTATGGGCGCTTGACCTTTCTGCCGAAGGTGTTGGCGAATTCATCCGACAGCAGCAGAGCGCGCACGGTTCTGGCGATCTGATCAGGCGCGTCTTTGTTGGCGAGCCAGACACTTGCCAGATCATTCACCAGCGAGGCGGGCGGGTCATCGGCGAGCAGGCGCCGGCAGAGTTTGCGACAGAGATGGCGCGCCGTGCCGGGATGTTCGCTCACTAAGCGAATGACCGTCTCTCCGTCCGATAAGTGTGGCTGGTTGGGATCGATCTCGAAGGCGAGCACTCGTTTCTGCGCGTTGTCGTGCCAGAAATCGACATACGTGAACTCGCCGGTATCCGGCAGGCGGTTACTGCCGCTCACCGTCTGTCCATGAGCAATCGTCCATCCGGTAAATGCGCGCGCCGCTTCATACACATCCTGGTCGATGTATCCGATGGGGTTGCCTGCGAGTGCGCCGGGAACGTCGCGCCAACGGTTGTACAGGTGATTGAGGTAGTTTTCCTGCCCCAGCGTATGCAGCTCGAATAGTTCACGGGCATAGTTCTCATTTGCGGGACCGTCGCGGCTGAAGGCATTGTCCAGGTAGAACGCCATTGCAATGCTCTTCGCCACATCTCGCAGCATATTGCGGAAATTGCCCAGGCAGTGTCGCCGGATCACGTCACGGTCGTAGAGGGGCCAGGTTGCGCTGATGCGCGACTCGGAATAGGCATCGACGTTGAAATGGTTGTGCCAGAACTCGACCAGCACTTCGCGCAACTGCCATTTGCTGTACACAGCGCGGAGCAGCGTCGCCATGCGGACTTCCTCGGCGGGACGGATCCGCTCCTGGTACGCCGGATGCTTCGAGAGGGTCCAGAGTTGCGCCAGGCCCCAGTTTTCGACGATGGTGCGCAACGGGCGCATTTCATCGACTGCGGGATACCCCATCCCGGCGCTGTACCGAATGCGCAGACGCGCTTCGGCAATCTTCTGATTGCACAGCGTATCATCGGCATCGTTCGGGTTCAATTGCTCATCGACGTAGGCAGTGAACCCTATCTGTTGGACCCGTGCCACATCGCCAGGACGCGGTCCATATGCCATCCGATTGAGCGCGATCAGTTCAATGGGAGGTAACGCGGAAGGCGAGATTTGCGTGTGCGTCTGGCGTGTGACGCTGCTGGCGCGCTGCGTGGCAGCGCCGGTCATCCCTGTGCTGGCGAGCGTCACGCCAGCGCCAGGGAAGCGACGCCGTGAAACCGTCATAGCGTGTCTTCTCCTTTTCGAAATCGATATCGCAGACGCTCCCGTTTCGGTGGCGTTGAAGATTACCGGAAACGGGCTGGAAGAACCGCTGTCGAAGTTGTGTCAGCGATGGTTTCAGTTTATATGGGAGTGCGGGTTCTGTGGATGACAGGTGTATCACAAGATCGCCTGGATGATGACCGTCACCACTGGTGCGCCCCACATTGGCCGGGCAAGCGGCGGCGCTGAGGGAGGGGCGGGGCAGGCGCGCAGGCATTGGCCAGGCAAGCGGCGGCGCTGAGGGAGGAGCGCGGCAGGCGCCCAGATGACAGTCGTCTACTGATCGCGCAACACATCGATCCGCCTGTCGCCGACGGTGACGATCAGGCGATTGTAGCGCCATACGCCCTCGCGACGCACCGCTTGAACGAGCATTTCGCCCGATCCACGCGGACCTGAAACCGGCAGCGTGACATCTGCGCTGCCACTGCCGTTCGATGTATTGATCGAACCCACTGGCAGCCAGCCGACCTCGAGTGGCGTACCGAGCGCCGCCGTCACCTGGGGATCGCGTTCGGCGCGTGCCAGCGCTTCCTGCACCACATCCGAGTTGCGGATCAGCCCGGTTATGCCAAAGAAGACGCCGCCGAAACAGACCCCGATAAAAATGAAGAGCACGACGCCGATCAAGCAGGAAAGCGGCGTGCATCCCCGGCGGCGCACTGTCACTCTCACCATGGCATTCTCCTTCTGGTCAACGGTGAACCGAGTGCAACGGCAATGGCGATAGCCATGCCGTGGTCGTGAGAAAGGCTCAGGCTGATGTAGTCAATGCGCAACTCGTCGGCGCGCGCCTGGGCTGCGCCGCGAAGGATGACGGTCGGGCGTCCGTGGGCATCGGCTAACGTCTCGATGTCGTGGAACGCAACGCCGCCGGCGCCACCGATGCCGCGCAGACCGACGCCGAGGAGTTTGGCGACGGCTTCTTTGGCGGCCCAACGCGCCGCCAGCGATTCGGCGCGTCCATTGCACAGCGTCGCCTCAGCAGGCGAAAAGATGCGCTGAATGAAGCGATTGCCCCAACGTGCAGTCGCTCGCCGGATCCGTTCCACTGCAACAACGTCGACGCCGGAGTAGATCACGCCGTTACTGCCTGCCGATCAGCGAGATTGCTGTCACTTCCGAGAGATAATCGTGCCCGCGCGCTTCGATGCGAATACTCTGGATATAGCGCGCCTGACGCAGCAGCGAGTCGTCGCGCAACTCGACGTTCAGGCGATACCACTGAAACTGCGGCACCTGTCGGTAGCGGATTTCACCAGCGTCTTCACTGTTCGACACCTCGCCGCTGCCGGTGTAGATGCAGAAATAGCGGCTCAACTCCTGGTCGGTCGGACTGGTGGGCTTGTAGGTGATCCGCACCATGATCGGGCACTCGGAGCCGGCCACCCCGGCGAGTTGCACCGTCTGCGTCAGCACGCGCACCCACATCGTCAGGCGCAACGACGGAAACTCCGATACATCGGCGTCAATGGTCTGCTCGATGCCAACGGTGAATGGACGGGTTTGCAACCCATCACGGCGAAACTGCCCAATGGCGACCTGATCTTCCGGCGTGCAGAAATCGGGCGTTTCCGGGCGACAGGAGCGCACAACCGTGAACCGTCCGTTGTGTTCTTCGGGGGCCATGCCAGGAGCATTTGGAATGGCGTATTTGCGCCATGTGAGGGAGGTCTGATCATACTGGTTCTGCGCCCGGTACTGTTCGAAGCCGCCATCATGGATCAACTCCCAGCGCGCTTCACCAGGTCCAAAAAGCGCACCAGCGGTATCGATCTGCGCCAGTTGCCCCGGTTGCACGTCGAGCGTCTGTCCCTGATGATCGACCCTGGCGAGACCGGAGCGTACCGCGACTTCGATCCAGAGCGGCTCACCGGTTCCGGCCAGGGCAGGCAGCGAGTGCGCTGCTCCGGTCAGCACATTAATCGAATAACTGCCGCCAGGATCGAGATGCACGCGCGTCCCATCCCCAACCTCCACGATGTACGCGACCTGGTCATACGGCTGACCGGCGGCAATGTCGTAGCGGAGATACCCTGCGTTTTGCCGCAGCACAACTTCCAGACGCCCATTGTGCCAGGTCGTTGCGCGATAACTGGCGAGCGCCAGTTCGGCGCCATCGGGATGCGCCCAGAAATCGATCTGCGTCTGGTCGGCGAGGACCAGCGATGCAACCGGACCATACCCCGCCTCGGCTTTGGTGCGGATGACGCTTCCTTCGGCGACCGTTGCGCAGATATCGAGTTCACCGGGACAGGGATCACGCTCTGGCGGCAGACGTTCGATACTCTCGGCAACGAGGCGACCGCGCGGTTGAATCGAAACGCCGGCATTCACGTGACTGCGCAGAGTCGCCCCTTCCACCGGCGTCGTCGCCGTCGAATAGTAACGCCAGCCGCCATATCCGCCAACAGCCACGAGCATGCAGAACAGCCCGAAGAATGCCAGCATCCACGTCCACGCGACGCGCTGGTAGTAGGTCTGGTTTGGTGATGGCTTTGCGATGTGCGTCATACTGATTCGAGCAGGCTGAAGCGGCGGGTTCGCCGCTTTGGAGCGGGCTAATACGTCGGCAGATACCGGTCGAGTTCCCACTGACTGATCGAATGGCTGTACTCTTCCCATTCGCGCGCCCGCGCTTCGATAAAGCGCTCAAGAATATGCGGACCGAGCGCTTCGCCAATCACCTCATCGCGCTGCAACTCCTCAAGCGCCATACCGAGCGTTGACGGCAGGACCTCAAACTGGCGCGCGCGCAGATCGACCTCGAACAGGTCTTCCTCGACCGGCGGCGGCAACGGCAGTTCGCGCCGGATACCGTCGAGACCGGCAGCCAGAATGACTGCCAGCGCCAGATACGGGTTGCATGACGGATCGGCGCAGCGCAGCTCGACCCGCGCCGACTGGGGACGATTTGTGCTGATGCGCGGCACCCGCACCAATTGCGCGCGATTCGTGCGTCCCCAGATCAGGTACACCGGCGCCTCGAAACCGGGCACCAGGCGCTTGTACGAGTTCACCAGCGGCGCCAGCACCGCGATCATGCCGCGCGCGTGCGCCAG
Source organism: uncultured Roseiflexus sp. (assembly GCA_937935075.1). GTDB lineage: Bacteria > Chloroflexota > Chloroflexia > Chloroflexales > Roseiflexaceae > Roseiflexus. The sequence goes on from CALGYB010000048.1 coordinate 37,296, forward strand.
CAGACCGGCGACGAAATGGCGCGCCAGATGCGAGATGCAATAGGGATCGTGCGCATCGAAGAAGAGGTTCTTGCCACTCGCTCCATCTGCAAGGCTCAGGTGCATGTGCAGACCATTCCCGTTCAGATGGGCAATCGGCTTGGGCATGAATGTTGCATACAGGTTGTGTTGTTGCGCCACTGCCTTGAGTGTCGAGCGCATCGTCACCAGATGATCGGCGGCGCGCAGCCCTTCGGCATGCCGCAGGTCGATCTCGTGCTGACCGAGCGCGCCTTCGTGGTGTGTCGCCTCGACCTCGATGCCAAACGCGCTGAGGGCGCGCACCATACGACGGCGGATGTGCGTCGCTGCATCGGTGGTTGCATCGAAATACCCGGCGACATCGTGCGGGATCAGCGCCGGACGACCATCAGGACCGGAGCGGAACAGAAAGAACTCGACCTCTGGACCAACGTAGAAGGTCATGCCCATACGGTGCGCCGCATCGAGTGCACGTCGCAGCGCGTAGCGCGGATCGCCTGCAAATGGCTTACCCTCCGGCGTCTGCACGTCGCAGATCATGCGCGCCGTCACGAAACCTGCCGCTTCGTCCCATGGAATGATCGCAAAGGTTGCGAGATCGGGGACAAGGTACATATCGCTCTCAGCGACGCGGGCAAACCCTTCGAGCGATGAGCCATCGAACCAGACGCCGTGATCGAGGCAGTCAGGCAGTTCTGACACCGGAATAGTGACATTCTTCACCATACCGACGATGTCAGTATACTGGAGGCTGATAAACTCGACATTTCGTTCAGCAGCGTGTTTGAGGATTGTCTCACGAGTGACAGTCATTGTTGCACCCGCTGATACAATATCTGATACCGTCCATCGCGCGCACCGCGGGTAACGATGCGATACCGCAGCGTGCCGGTCTCATCGAGTCGTACAGCGCCAGTTCGTGACACCTGGTCGCCAGGGCGACTCTGAACAGTAAAGGCGACGCTTCCGCCGGCGTTCAGCATGTCGAGGCGCATCTCTCCCTGTTGCAGTTCGAGGATGACGATCGTCCGCAGCATCGCCGCACCGTCGCCGACGGGGATAGCGTACTCTTCCGTCCCTTCCGCACCAAGAAAGGTGCGGGTCACATTTCCCGAATCGGGGCGCACATCAGCCGACAGGCGATCGCCAGAGACAAGCATGCACGCCGGCAGAAGCAGCATTGCCAGGAGACCGATCAGCGTCACACGGATTGTAGAGGAAAACCACGACAATCGCACGTCCTACCCATACGACTCAGGGCGATCATTGGCATTGTAGGTCGCCTCTTCCGGCACCAGCTTCAGGCGTAGCGGACGGCGCGCTTCGACATACAGATTACTTTCACAGTCGGTGCATACCAGGCGCGTCCCAGGCGTGACATACTCTTGCAGCGCCAGTGTTCGCCCGCACACCGGGCATTTTGTCGTTTCGAGCGGCATAGTCAGCATCGCAATGCAGCGACAGGTCAATCCTGCATAAACAACGACTCAACGAACGTTTCCGCATCGAACAGCGCCAGATCGGTCATTTTTTCGCCCGTGCCGATGTACCGGATTGGGCGCTCGATATCCTGCGCAATGGCGAAGGCGATCCCGCCTTTAGCGGTGCCGTCGAGTTTGGTGACTGCCACATCGGTCACATCGACCGCTTTCAGGAACGATTTCGCCTGAAGCACGCCATTCTGGCCCGTTGTTGCATCGATGACCAGCAGCACTTCGTGTGGCGCATCGGGAAACGTGCGCCGGATGATGTTGCGCAACTTTTGCAGTTCCAGCATCAGGTTGGTTTTGGCGTGCAGGCGCCCGGCGGTGTCGATGATCAGCACATCGACATCTCCCCCGGCGACGGCTTCGATGGCGTCATACACGACCGCACCAGGGTCGGCGCCTTGACCACGCGAGATGACCGGCACACCGACGCGCTCTGCCCATGTTTCGAGTTGCTCGGTTGCGGCGGCGCGGAAGGTATCGCCAGCCGCAAGCAGAACGCGCTTGCCGAACTGATTCTTCAGGCGATACGCCAGTTTGGCGATCAGGGTCGTTTTACCCGCGCCATTGACGCCGACGACCAGCATAATGTAGGGATTCGCGTTGATCGGCTGGCGCCGCTCCTGTTCCTGCAACACACGCACCATTTCCGCTTTCAGCATATCGCGCGCCTCACGCGCCCGTTTGACGCCGTAGCGATTGCAGCGGTCCTTGGTGCGGTTGACCAGGTACATCGTCGTTTCGACGCCGACGTCCGCCTGGATCAGCAACGCCTCAAGGTCGTCCCATAGTTCATCGGTGATCGGTTCGTCGGTGGCGAACAGACTGGCGATTTGCCCGAAGAGGCCACGGCGCGCTTTCGCAGTCGCCTGGTCGATCTTCTGCTCTTCCTGTCTGGCTTCTTCCTCGGTGCGCGGCGCATCCTGACCGCGCCCGAACATGCGCTTGAAAAATCCCATGCCTTCCTCTCGTTCCGCACTTCGCCAGCGCAACTCTCTGCGCGGTATTGTACCACGCTGCGGGATTTATGGCGGCTGTTCCCACATGCGGGTGCGAGTGGAACAATTGCTCACCGCCGAGGTTCTCGACAGGCGCCAATGAATAGGGTCCGGTCTTAGTGGATCGATCACCCAAAACCTGGACAATCAAGGACGTGGAGCAGCGGACGTTGGCTGAGCCTGTCGAAGCCAACGTCCGCCGCAAGACGGTCAACACGGGCGAGTATTGTGCAACATGCGATTGATCGCTCTATTGGATGGCTCCAACCGGTCGGCGCGGAGGAGGGGAGAGAGGACCGGTCCGAGACCGGACGCGGGGGTGGGTCTGAGACCGCTCCCCTACTTGTTTTTGCACAGTCTTCATGGTATAGTTGAAATGGGTCTGCACAGGTTTTCCCATTTCGACGATCAGAGGAATTGCACACATGAGGCCACTGCAAAGAGGCTTAACCACAAAGGAACAAAGCGCACGAAGGTGAATATAAACACGAAGCGCATTTCCTTTGCGTCCCTTTGTGACCTTCGTGGTTACTTTTTGCAGTGAAGTCGCACATCAGAAGGGAGAGGAGTCACATGCTGCGACACGTCAAGCGCCGCGGAGTGGCGCTCATTGCCGGCATCGGTCTGGCGCTGAGCATTGCCGCGTGCGCGAGCCAGGCGAAGGTGCAGGAACAGCCGTTGTTGAACCAGTTGATGGCCCCCAATGGTTTCGTTATCCAGCAACCGGCGACGAACCAGACTGACATGAACACGACCCTTCCGTTCGACCGCGTCGAGCAGGCGCCCGCCATACTGGCCGGTGAGGGACAGGTGACGTTCGACCGCGTCGAGCAGGCGCCTGCCGCCGCTCCGGCTGGCGAGTCGCAGCGTGCGATGGATGCAAAGCAGAACACCGCCGTCCACATGGGGTGTGGGAAGTGAGTGAGGAGTGAAGCGCGAGGGCGGCAACCGTTAGATGAGGTTGTCGCTCTTGTTTTCAAGGATATCTTGGATTCGAGAACCAAGAACTGATACTCATGTGCGGTCATTCGTGCAATACCACCGGTGCGCGCGGCGAGACGCCAGGGCGCTGCGGGCGAAAGCCCTCGCTGAGGACGCAGTTTGACCATACTCACTGCAGGCGGTTCGACAGTGCTCCCGCACGTGCAAGCCACGCTGGGGCTGCTGATGCCGAGGCGTCGTGGATTGTTACGCCTTACGAACCGGGCGCTCGAACGTCTTGTCTGACTGGCCGCACGTTCGTATGAGAATATCATCCGATATCGCCCGGTAAAGCCCGCGCAGGCGGGCTTGTCAGGCGTAGCCCGAGGCTTCAGCCGCCGGGCAAATTGAGGTTGCTCAGGCCAACTGCAGTCCACGACACGCCTGCTAGTGTGCATTGACCATTCTGCCTTGCGCAACAAACATGCGAACATCTTGTCTGACTGACTGCAAGCTGGTATAGGATGCCTGCTAAACACTCTACATCCGTGAGGAAGGAAGTGTAAAGTCACTTACTCGTAGCCGGGATGCCGGTGCTCGCAATTGGGTGATAAAGCGCTTGATCGCGCCAGAAACCGACCTTTGTAGAAAAGGGAGAGCAGCAATCGTCTGTGGAACACTGAGGATGATTTGTTCAGCAGGCTCGCAGATATTGTCTGGATCTGTAGTTTGGGGATAACCTGGAGACCGAGCGCATGGACGATAACCCGCTCATCAGAATCTGTGCTGATATACAGAAGGAAATAGACCGGCTTTGGCAACGCGAAAAGCAACTGACTGATGAATTGCAATGGTATCGCAGTACTAAACCCGCTGCGCTGGTCGATGATCAACAGAAAAGCGAGGCGGCAGCAGAGCAATTGCAACTAGAAATTCAGGCTCTGGATCACGAAATTCAGGAAAACAACGCCCGACTCGACGAACTTGCGCCTGCAATCGGAACACTTTTCAACCCTTTCAACTGGTTTGCGAAGGAACAGGTCGCTCTTCGCCGCGAGCGTCGCCAACTGCGTGAGATTGGTCATCAGAAGGATACACAAAGGCAGTTGAAGACAAGAGAACTGGAAACGACTCGCGCTCGAATCGTGCAAATTACCACCGATCTTCAACGGTATCACACATTCGACTTTGCTGAACGACAACGCGAACTCCTTCAGGTCAAAGATAAACTGCACCATGCTATCGACCGTAAGCGTCGAGTAGAGGAAGTGCTCACGCCGCTCGTTAGCGAGATGCAAACGCTCGAAGAAAGAAAGCGCCGGGTGGAAGCGGATCTCAAAGCCGCTCAGGATTTTGAACAGCGACTTTCGCACGCTAGAAGCTCCTCCGAACGCGCAAGAATTCATGAGCAGTGCGGCAATAGGTTTGGCGAAAGTAGTCCACGGACGGTTATCTTCGAACGCCAGAAGGAACTCCGGCAACTGGAGCGTGACTACGAAAAGGCAAAGCGGCGAGTTGAGGACGTTGCTGCAAAGGCTGCCCGCAGAATCGACACGATTGTCATTGATGGCAACAATCTTTGCTACGAGAGAGGCGCTTTTATCGGATTAAACGCGCTCGAAGCACTATTGCCCTTGCTCTCGCAAACCTACTCGGTTGTTGTTGTGTTCGACTCTGCCATCCGCAGACTTCTAAGCACCGATAATGCCGGACTTCAGAAACGGCTGGGCGCTCATGCAAAGGTGCATATCGTTGCCTCCAAACGCCAAGCTGATGAGACGATCCTCTCGTTGGCGGACGCAAATGAGTTTGCCTATGTGCTTAGTAATGATCGCTTTGGGGACTTCAACGAAAAGTCAGCCGTGAAAGGCGGACGGATCATTCGGCACGAAATTGTCGAAGGGAATATCTTCGTACACGATCTGCAACTGAAGGCGACGTACAGGCACGCAGCAGGTCAAGAAGCGCGCCGCTGAACCGGCTGCCTGACGGGGTTGACGTATTGGTTTAGAGGAGTTTGTCGCTTACTCACGCAACCCCGACAGGTTGCGTTATCGGATGGATACGTAGCAGAGACGATATAAGCGTCGCGCACCGGGGAGTTTACCAACGGATTAGTGTCAGAGTGAGTCTGAGCCGAGGGCAGGTCTCTGACCTGCCCTTGTCACTCCGCCGTCGCCGATTCCATTTCTTCACTGTAATTCTTGAGGGTCGAAAGATCGCGGATGCGCTCAGTGAAGAGGATGCCGTCCAGGTGGTCGATCTCGTGCTGCAAAGCGCGCGCCAGCAATCCCGTCGCCCGCCGGATGCGTTGCCGCCGCCCGTTCAAATCGGTGTACTCGACGGTCACCCACGTTGCGCGCGGCACCTCGCCATACCACCCCGGCAGGCTCAGGCACCCCTCCAGCATCACTTCCTCCTGATTGCCGGACTTGACGATCTCCGGGTTGATCAGGACAAAGTTCTGTTCCGGCGCAACCTCGACCTTTGTGCCATCCGGTCGCTCTTCCGTTGTCGGAGGGATTGAGATGACCGCCAGGCGCTGTGTGATGCCGATCTGCGGCGCTGCCAGCCCAACGCCATTGGCAGCGTGCATGGTTTCAAACATATCGGCGACCAGTTGCTTCAGTGTCGGATTGGGCATCCGCACCGGGTAGCAGCGGGTCGTCAGGATTTTCTTGTCGTCCGGGTTATCGATGCGCAAAATGCGGCGCAGCGCCATGGCGTTCTATCCTCCAGCGATCTACGTGCTCTTGTGGTGCATTATAGCACAGGGGCGACTCGTAGCGACGGTCTCCTTGCTTGACAGCCAGCTGCATCGATGGTACACTGCGCAACGCGGTAAAGAACGCAATCATACGCGGTATGCAATCTCTGATCACCAAGCAGGTCAAGCGCAGCAAAAAGCCGGACGTCTGGTCTGGTTAGGCTCGCTTGTCGCGCAATGGTTGGTTGACAGGCCCGCTTTGCCAGACCAGGCAAGCGGGCTTTCTGTTTATGCTTCAGGAGGGAGTCGTGGGGCAGACGCTTGCAGAACAGATCCTTTCGCATGCTGCCGGAAGGCCGGTCTTCGCGGGTGAGAATATCGTCGCCAGCGTTGATCTGGCGATGATGCACGACAGTATTTCGCCCAGCATCATCAAAATCCTGCACCAGGAACTGAACGCCGATCAGGTGTGGGACCGCGACCGGGTGGCGGTTGTGGTGGACCATGTGGCGCCAGCGGCGACGATCCAGAATGCCGAGCATCAACTGGCATTGCGGCGCTGGGTGCGGCAGCAGCAGATCACGCACTTCTTCGATGTCGGGCGCGGCGTTTCACACCCGGTGCTGGTCGAAGAAGGGCTGGCGCGCCCCGGCATGCTGATCCTCGGCAGCGACTCGCATTCGACGGCGTATGGCGCCGTCGGCGCGTTTGGCGCCGGTATGGGTTCGACCGACATGGCGCTGACGCTGGCGACCGGGCAGACGTGGCTGCGCGTGCCGGAAACGGTGCGCATCCTGGCGCGCGGACGCTTCCGCCCTGGCGTCGGCGCGAAGGACCTGGGACTGCGCGTGGCGCGGTTGATCGGCGCTGATGGTGCAACCTATCAGTCGGTCGAGTGGCACGGTGTTGAGGATCTGAGCGTCAGCGAACGGATGACGCTTGCCACGCTGTCGATCGAGATCGGCGGCAAGGCGGGCATTATTCCGCCGACCGGTCGCGGCTGGGAGGAACACGCGATGCGGCGCGGCATTACCGTGCCGTCGTGGTTGCGCGTCGAGGAAGGGGCGCGCTACAGTCGGACGGTCGAGGTCGATCTCGATACGCTCGAACCGCAGATCAGCATGCCGCACTTCGTTGACAACGTGCGCGATCTGAGCGAACTGGGGCGCGTCGAGGTCGATGTGGTCTACATTGGCACCTGCACAAACGGGCACGCCAACGATATGGCTGCCGCCGCGCGTATTTTGCAGGGGCGCAAAGTGGCGCGCGGGGTGCGGCTGCTGGTCGTTCCGGCTTCGAGCGAGGCATTACAACAGGCAACCGCCGACGGGACGCTGGCGACCCTGCTCGCAGCCGGCGCCGCCATTGGCACCCCCGGTTGCGGCGCGTGCATCGGGCGGCACATGGGGGTGCTGGCGCCCGGCGAGGTCTGTCTGTTCACCGGTAACCGCAACTTCCGCGGGCGCATGGGATCGCCGGAGGCGCAGATCTACCTGGCATCGCCCGAAGTCGCTGCGGCGACGGCGGTTCTGGGATACATCGCCCATCCGGCGGAGGTGGTGGGATAGAGAATGCCATGCATCCCGAAACGACATCCATTCACGCCGGTCAGGAGATCGATCCGACGACGGGGGCGGTCATTCCGCCGATCTATCTGACGACGACCTTCGAGCGCGCGTCAGACGGGAGTTTCCCACATGGGTACATTTATACCCGCAACGGCAACCCCAACCGCGCGATGCTCGAAACATGCCTGGCGGCGCTCGAAGGCGGCGTGACATGCGCGGCGTTCAGTTCCGGTCTCGCTGCGGCTATGAGCATCTTCCAGGCGTTGCGCCCCGGCGACCACGTGATTGCGCCCGATGACGCCTATCACGGGATTACGCGGCTGCTGCGCGAGATTATGGCGCCGTGGGGACTCGCGTATACCCGCGTTGATATGCGCGACCCGCAGAACGTCACGGCGGCGTTGCGCCCCAACACGCGCCTGGTGTGGGTCGAGACGCCCTCCAACCCGCTGCTCAAAATCGCCGATATTGCCGCAATTGCGGAAATCGCCCGTCGGGCTGGCGCGTTGTGCGCGGTGGACAACACATGGGCCACGCCGATACAGCAGCGCCCGCTGGAATTGGGGGCGGACATGGTGATGCACGCAACAACGAAGTACATTGGCGGGCACAGTGATGTGCTCGGCGGGGCTGTGGTGTTCGGCGCAAACGATACGTTCGCCGAACGGGTGCGTTTTCTTCAGATCAATGGCGGCGCTGTTCCGTCGCCGTTTGACTGCTGGCTGGCGCTGCGCGGCATTCAGACGCTCCCGTATCGCGTGCGCGCGCACGCCGCGAATGCCATGCAGGTCGCTCGTTTTCTGGCGGAGCATCCGCGCATCGAGCGCGTTCACTATCCTGGGCTGGAAACTCACCCTGACCACGTGGTCGCTGCGCGGCAGATGCGCGGTTTCGGCGGCATGCTTTCGATTGAAGTCAAAGGCGGCGAAGCGGAGGCGATGGCAGTTGCAGCCAGAGTGAAGATCATCACCCGCGCCACCAGCCTTGGTGGTGTCGAAAGCCTGATCGAACATCGCGCGTCGGTTGAGGGACCGGAGAGCACGACGCCGCTAAACCTGCTGCGCATTTCGGTCGGGCTTGAACATCCCGACGACCTGATCGCCGATCTGGCGCAGGCGCTGGCGTAGAACATTTCATTCGCAGGAGTGACGCGGCGGCGCGTTCTTTGCTCCACAAAGACTGCGGCAGTGTGGCGCTCTTGATCAGGTGGTGCGGTTCGGCGGCTTTGCCGCCGAACCGCACCAAAAAAGATCGGTACCGCTCTGCCGAAGGCAAAAAAAGCCGTCACACGGTTCGGTTCGTCTGTGAGGCGACTGCGTAACTCCTGTCATTCACGCAAGAAAGGACTGCTCGTATGGCTCGTATCTGGCGCTTTGACGCAAATGTCAATACCGATCAGATCGTCCCCGGACGGTATGCGCCGTATATGCTCAAAAACGAGGACGATCTGCGCAAATACCCGTTCGTTGAGGCGCGCCCCGAATTTGCCTCAACCGTGCGCCCTGGCGACTTGATTATCGCCGGCCCGAACTTCGGCTGCGGTTCGTCACGCGAATATGCGCCACTGGCGCTCAAGATGGTCGGCGTAGGGGCGATCATTGCGCCGCTCTTTGCGCGCATTTTCTACCGCAATGCGCTCAACCTGGGCATTCCGCTGTTCGAGGCGGACCTGACCGACCAACTGGAAGACGGACAGGAGGTGGAGTTCAACGCCGAAACCGGCGTCATCATCGCCGATGGGCGCACGATTCAACTGCCGCCGCCGCCTGAGTGGATGCACGAGGTCTGGCGCGAAGGCGGGATTGTGCCATTCTACCGCAAGTATCGTCGCTTTCCCGGAGCAGTGGCGGTATGAATGCGTCGCCATTCACCCTGCTCGTGATCCCCGGCGACGGTATCGGGCGCGAGGTCGTTCCGGCTGCCGTATCCGTGCTCCGGGCGACCAGTCTGCCGCTGCGGTTCGTGGAAGCCGATGCGGGCTGGGAGTGTTTCCGGCGCTGCGGTGAGGCGCTGCCTTCGCCCACGCTCGAAACCGCGCGCGCAGCGGACGCGGTATTGTTCGGCGCAGTCGCTTCGCCGAGTCACCCGGTCGCCGGATACCGCAGCCCGATTGTGCGGCTGCGCCGTGAACTTGATCTGTACGCCAATATCCGCCCGGTCTTCGCCGATCCGCCGACTGCCGACGATCCGCATGCGCGTCGGGTCGATCTGGTGGTGGTGCGCGAGAACACCGAAGGGTTGTACGCCGGGCGCGAACGGGTTGAAGACGGCGGCGCGACCGCGATTGCCGAGCGTGTCATTACCCGGCGCGCGAGCGAACGGATCGTGCGGGTTGCGTTTGACCTGGCGCGCGCCCGCTGCGCCGCGCGCAATGCGAACGATGCGCCGCCAGCAAAGGTGACCATTGTCCACAAAGCGAATGTGCTGCGTGAAACATGCGGGTTGTTCCGCACGGTCGCGCTGGAGGTTGCACAGGCATACCCCGACGTGCGGGCAGAGGAGATGCTGGTCGATACCTGCGCGCTGCAACTGGCGACGCGCCCGGAACGCTTCGATGTGCTTGTCACGACCAACCTGTTTGGTGATATTCTGTCGGATGTCGCCTGTGCCTGGGGGGGCGGATTGGGGCTGGCGTCCTCGGCGAACCTGGGTGAACGGTATGCGCTGTTCGAACCGGTGCACGGCGCCGCGCCCGACATCGCGGGGAAGGGGATCGCCAATCCGCTGGCAGCCATCGGGTGCGCCGCGCTGCTGCTCGACTACCTCGCCCGACGCGCGCCACCCGACGTTGCGCCCGACATCCTTGCCTGGAGCGCACGTATCCAGCGCGCCATTCGCCACGTGCGCGCCGTCGGCCCGCATACGCCCGATCTTGGCGGCAACGCGGCCACGGCTGAAGTTACCGAGGCGGTTATTGCACATATACTCACATCATAAGAAAAGGAGACGCACATGCGCGCCATATGCCCGGAATGCGAAGCCGAAATCATCCTGCCCGAAGGAACGGTCGAAGGCGAGATTTTGACCTGCCCCGACTGCGCCGCCGAACTGGAAGTGGTCAGCATTAACCCGCCGGAACTGGCGCTTGCGCCGGAAGTTGAAGAAGACTGGGGGGAATGACCTATGCGAGTCGGCGTCCTCTGCTCCCGTATCCGTGTCGAGGAAAAACTGCTCTTCGCCGAATTGGAACGACGCGGCATCGCCTATGAACGTATCGACGACGATGATGTCATTTTCGACCTGAATGAAGGTCGCTACGAGTACGACGTCGTGCTCGAACGAAGCATCCACCATTCTCGCGCCCTCTACGCGCTCAAGGTCTTCAACGACGCAGGTGTGCCGACGGTCAACACCGCCTACGTCGCCGACATCTGCGGCGATAAGTTCAAGACCACTCAGGCGCTCATCCGTGCCGGCGTGCCGACGCCGCGCACCCGCATGGCATTCACTCCCGAATCGGCGCTACGTGCAATTGAAGACCTTGGCTATCCGGCGGTGCTCAAGCCTGCCATCGGTTCGTGGGGCCGCCTGATCGCCAAAGTCAACGATCGTGAGGCGGCGGAGGCGCTGCTCGAACACAAGCAGATCCTGGGGTCGTACCACCATTCGATCTTTTATATTCAGGAATACATCCCCAAACCTCATCATCGTGACATTCGCGCGTTCGTCGTCGGCGACGAGTGCATTTGTGCGATCTACCGCGCCAGCGACCACTGGATCACCAACACCGCCCGTGGCGGGCAGGCAACCGTCTGCCCGGTGACGCCTGCCCTGGCGGATTTGTGTGTCAGCGCGGCATACGCGGTTGGCGGCGGCGTGGTGGCAATCGACGTGCTGGAGGCGCCCGACGGCAGACTGCTGGTGAACGAAGTCAACTACACGATGGAGTTCCGCAACAGCATCGCGCCGACCGGCGTAGACATTCCGGCGCGGATTATCGATTTTACGCTGGAGGTTGCGCGGAAGGGGATTGCCTTATGAGCGTGCGCGTCTCGATTGTTGGCGGCAGCGGGTATGTCGGCGGCGAGTTGCTGCGCCTGCTCCTGTTTCATCCGCAGGTCACCGTTGCGCAGGCGACTTCCGAGCGGCTGGCAGGCAAGCCGATCACGACGGCGCACCCGAACCTGCGCGGCGTGAGTGCAGCGCGCGAACTTCAGTTCACTTCTCAGGACCGGTTGGCGCCGTGCGATGTGCTGATCCTGGCGCTGCCGCACGGTGATGCTGCGCGCGCCATCGATCGCTTCGCTGGTCTTGCGCCGAAAATTATCGACTGTTCCGCCGATTTCCGTCTACGCGATCCGACCGTCTATGCCCGCTGGTACGGCGAGAACCACCCTGCGCCCCACTGGCTCGAACGTTTCGTCTACGGATTGCCCGAACTTCACCGTGATGCCATCCGCAGCGCCAGTTACGTCAGCGGCGTCGGGTGCAATGCAACGGCGGCCATTCTCGCGCTGCTGCCACTGGCACGCGCCGGTCTGATCGATCCGGGGCGCGATCTGATTGTCGAGGTAAAGGTTGGCTCCTCGGAAGGGGGCGCACAACCGAACGAGGCATCGCACCACCCGGAGCGCAGCGGCGCTGTGCGCTCGTTCGCACCCGTCGGGCATCGCCATACCGCCGAAGTGATACAGGAACTTGGCGTACAGCGCGTGCATCTGTCGATCACCAGCGTCGAACTGGTGCGCGGCGCACTCGCTACGGCGCATGCGTTCGCCGGCGGACCGGTGAACGACAAAGACCTGTGGCGCGCGTTTCGCGCTACATACAGCAGCGAGCCATTCGTGCGCATCGTGCGCGAAAAACAGGGCGTTTACCGCCTGCCCGAGCCGAAGATTCTGGCGGGCAGCAATTACGCCGATGTCGGGTTTGCGGTGGACGAGGAGACCGGGCGGATTGTGTCGATCTGCGCCATCGACAATCTGATGAAAGGCGCCGCCGGAACCGCCGTGCAATGCCTGAACCTGATGTGCGGCTTCGATGAGCGGGCGGGACTGGAGTTTCCTGGATTGCACCCGGTTTGAGGCGACCGGCACCGCGCTGGCGCAGCCCAATGCCCAGGCGGTTGCCAGGGAACCAGGAGACCGGCACCGCGCTGGCGCAGCCCAATACCCAGGCGGTTGCCAGGGAACCAGGAGACCGGCACCGCGCTGGCGCAGCCCAAGGTCAGGCGGTTGGCAGGGATGGCGAGCGCTGGCGGCGCCTGCGGGCGCCCCCCGGTGGTGACGGTCACCTGGGGCGCAGCCCAATGCCCAGGCGGTTGCCAGGGAACCAGGAGACCGTCACC
>CALGYB010000049.1 GCA_937935075.1 uncultured Roseiflexus sp.
CTTATTGAAGATTTATGGAAGGATGGCTCAAATGTATAAACCTGCTCGTCACGTTCTGGTTATTCGATGCCTATGATCACCCTGTTCTACGACCCGGACGCCGGGTCGCTTGCCTGGCGCTTTATCGAAACCGCCGAAGAGGATGCCACGCTCGAAGGCGAGTGCGAGGCAACGCTGCTGCTCGACTCGCAAGGTCAGGTCATCGGCGTCGAGCTGGCGCTGGACGATGAGACCGCCGCCGATGACCTGGCGCTGGCGCTCGCGCATCCGCAGGTGTCGTTCGATGCTGCGGAATGCACGCTGACCGTCAACCTCGTCGGTGAGGAACCGGCGTCGGTGCAGCCGCTTGAGGAACCGGCCATCCTCGATTTCGACCCGGACGAGCGACTGGTGGGGTTCGAGGTGTTGCCAGCCGATGAGTTCGACCTGGATCAACGCCTCGAACGCCTGATGCCGTTCCTGGTCGAGCGTGAAGAAGAGCACACCGGCGAAGCCGAAGAAACAACCCTGCCCCCTGCAACCCGTCCGGCACTTCCCGAAGGTCCGCATCGCTCCGGGTTTGTTGCACTCGTCGGGCGCCCGAACGTCGGTAAGTCCACACTTCTCAATGCCCTGCTTGGTCAGAAAGTTGCGATTGTGTCGCCCAAGCCGCAGACGACGCGCACCGCCATTCGCGGCATTCTGACCCGTCCCGACGCGCAGATTGTGTTTGTTGACACTCCTGGCATCCACGCGCCGCGCAACCGCCTCGGCGCTTATATGGTCAAACAGGCGCGGCGCGCCATTCCCGACGCCGATGTGGTGTGCATGGTGGTGGACATTACACGCCCGCCGGGGAGCCTCGACGAGCGGATTGCGGCGCTGGTGCGCAAGGCATCGGCGCGGCGCATCCTGGTGCTCAATAAGATCGATCTCCGCACCAAACGCGGCAGTGACAACCTTCAGGCGTACCGCGCACTGGCGCCGTGGGATATGGAGGTCGCAGTATCGGCGCTGCGCGGTCACGGCCTCGATGCGCTGGTCGATGAGATCGTGCGCCTGCTGCCGGAAGGTCCGCTGCTCTACCCGGAGGAGCAGGTGACCGACCTGAGCGAACGCGAGATTGCCGCCGAACTGGTGCGCGAGCAGGTATTGCGCTACACGCAGCACGAAGTGCCGCACAGCGTGGCGGTCGAAATCGAAGAGTGGGAAGAGAAAGAGAACGTTACCTACATCCGAATGACCATCCTGGTCGAGCGTGAGACGCAGAAAGCCATTCTGATCGGCGCCGGCGGCAGCATGCTCAAGAAAATCGGCAGCGGCGCACGCCAGGCGATCGAAGCGATGCTCGAGCGTCCTATTTACCTCGATCTGTGGGTCAAGGCGCGCGAACACTGGCGCGACGACCCGAATGCTCTTCGCTGGCTCGGCTACACTGAATAGAAGGCATCTCTCGATGGAACGCAAATGGTGGGCGCTGCTGGCAGTGGCGACCGGCGTGTTCATGAGCACCATCGACGGCTCGATTGTCAACATTGCGCTCAAGACGTTGCAGGAGTCGTTTGGCGCCGGACTGCACGAGGTCGAATGGGTCGTGCTGGCGTATCTGCTGGGGATCACCTGCCTGCTGCCGAGTATGGGGCGCCTGGGAGACATGATCGGCAAACGCAGCGTCTATATGGTCGGCTTCGTCATTTTTACCCTCAGTTCGGCATTGTGCGGTCTTTCGTGGAGCATTGGCGCGCTGATCGGCTTTCGTGTATTGCAGGCGATAGGCGCAGCAATGATCCAGGGCGTCGGTGCGGCGCTGCTGGTGGAAGCCTTCCCGCCGTCGCAGCGCGGTCAGGCGCTCGGCTACATCGGCACGGCGGTCGCCGCCGGCATTCTGACCGGTCCCGTGTTGGGAGGGGCGCTGATCGATGCGGTCGGCTGGCAGGCGATTTTCTTCGTCAATATCCCGATTGGCATTGGCGCGATTGCGCTGGCGCTGCACGCATTGCCCGCCGACCGCACCCACACTGCGCAGAAGTTCGATCTGACCGGCGCGGCGCTGCTGGGCATTGGGCTGCTGCTTGTGCTCCTGGCGCTGACCGAGGGGCAGGTGTGGGGCTTCGGCGACTGGCGCACGCTGGCGGCGCTGAGCGGCGGCAGCGCGCTGCTGGCGGGGTTTGTGTGGTGGGAATACCGCGCCGCTGCACCAATGATCGACCTGCGCCTGTTTCGCACGCCGGTGTTCAGTTTCAGCCTCATGGCTGCGTTTCTGATCTTCCTGGCGGGCGCATTCAATTTCCTGCTCATCCCCTACTACCTCCAGAAGGCGCTCGGCTACTCGCCGCAAACGACGGGGTTGACCCTGATCGCCTCGCCGCTTGTGCTCTCGCTCGTGTCGCCGATCAGCGGGCGACTGTCGGACCGGTTCGGCGCGCGCTGGTTGGGGATCATCGGGCTGGCGCTGACCACTGCCGCACTGCTGAGCATGGCAACGCTGACCACCCAGAGCACGCAGATGGATGTGGTGCTGCGCCTGATGCTGATCGGTGCGGGGTTTGGTCTGTTCCAGTCGCCGAACAACAGCCTGATCATGGGGAGCGTACCGCGCGCCAATCTGGGAATAGCCGGAAGCCTGCTGGCAGTAATGCGCACCCTGGGGCAGACGACCGGCGTCGCCATTGCCGGCGCGATCTGGGCGACGCGCGTCATCACAGCCGCCGGTCAGCCATACGAGCCGGTGACCGCTGCGCCGCCATTTGCGCTGGTTGCCGGCATGCACGACGCCATGCTGGTCGCGGCGCTTCTGTCTGCTATCGCCATTGTGCCAACTCTGGTGCGCGGGCAGCCATCGGGGGAACAGCAGCGCGAAGCCGTGCAGCAGGCGAAGGTGTGATAGAGTGATCAACCAGATGTCGCACAATACTTGCCCGTGTTGACCGTCGTGCGGTTGACGTCGGCTTCGACAGGCTCAGCCAACCGCGCCCGCCAGGCGTGGCAGGCGCGCCAGGCGCGCAAGGTGCGGCTGACGTCGGCTTCGACAGGCTCAGCCAACGTCAACCGTTCCACGTCCTTGATCGTCCGGATTTTGTTTGATCGCTCTATGAGCTGCGTATTGGCGGGCGGCCTGAGGATAAAGGGCAGTCTGACGGCTGGCTTTTACCTGGACTGCGAAGCGCAGCGAGGCGAAGCCTGTCGGGTGCATGTGCTGGTCAGGCGGGCGTTTCGTCTTATCAGGCGCGAATTATATAATCTTCGCTACAACTTCTTGCACTTTTTGAGAGGACAATACACCCGCTCGATATAGGATGATATTTGAGTCAGCGGTAAAGATACGATTAGGGCGAATGTTGCTCTCTTGATGCAAACTGCCACTGGTGAAATCGCTGTCTGAAATGGCAATGGCGTAATTATCGGCGACCGTCTTGCTGGTGCTTTGACACAAGATTACGTCATCAGCCGTCAACATGGCTGCCACTAACGCAGGCCGTCTTTTCGTTGCACTCAGATCGGAGAATGGGAACGGGGACGACAACAACGTCACCTTTTACAAATTTGCCCGTGCGAGGTCCTCTTCAGGCCGTTCCCAATCGCGCTTCAAAATAGACTCCGAAGCCAACATGGTCTGAAAGGCTTCCGATGTCGTTCTGATTGGCGCTTGTCCCATTTCTCGCTCGAGCAGATAGGAAACAAAATCGTAGACGACTACAAGTTTGTCAACAGATAACCGTTGCAAACGTTCGACGATTTCAGCAACTGTTACTGTCTGCATCATTTTTACCTGTTATGACTGCGATGAACTGATGCACGCCCGCCTGACTTCTCATTAGACGACTTCCGCCCAACACTCGCCCGGCGCGTTGAGACGGCTTCCGCCGAACTCCCTGAAACGTTGCGTTATGCGGCGCGCCCTGAGCAATGCGCTGAGCGTGTCGAAGCGCTTGTCAAAGGGCGGAGACTTCCCGCATCCTTTCCCTGCGAGGAATACCTTGCGAAACGCCAGCGGCGCCTGATAGCCCGGCAGTCTCGCCGCGCGTCATACACCGTCCATCTTTTGAAGAATTGTATCCATTTGCGCTCCTGCTGTCAACGAGGTGATCTGCAATGCGCTCCCTCAAACCGCTCGACCGCGCGCCTCCCGTTGTGTGTCTGATACCGCGTTTCGATCTGCGCGAATGCGCTTTTCATCTCTCCCGCCGGTACAAGACGAACATCAATTGAACGCTTCTGCTGAAATCAACCCGATCCGCCCGGCATCGCAAAGGTCATTCCTGGTCATGCGCTACCCCCGCGCGTTGCGCAACCCGTGGTACAACTCCTCATGCTGACGGGCGATCACTTCCCAGGAAAACCGTCCCGCCAGCGCCGCGCCGCCGGCGCTCAGACCCTCCCGGAGCGCCGGATCGTTCGCCAGCCGCGCGATAGTCCCGGCAAGGGCGTCAGGATCACCGGCTGGCGTCAGCAGGACGTGGGTGTGATCGATCAGCGCTGCGTCTCCCGGCGTCGTGATCGTCGGCACGCCGTGCGCCAGCGTCGCCAGCAGGCTGCCGCGCCGGAAGGAAGCGCCATCGGCAAAGGGCAGCGCCGCCAGATCCGCCGCCAGCAGGTGCGCCGAAACGGTCGCTGCGTCGCAATACCCGGTCATCGTCACGCGGTCGCTCAGACACAGCGCGGCAATAAGCCGCTGCACCTCGTCCGCGTACACGCGGTCTTGCGGCGCCGTCGCCTCGCCGCCGACGACAATCAGGCGGAACGTCTCCGGCAGGCGCGCCAGCGCCTGAACCAGCGTGTCCACCCCTTTGCTGCGTGACATCAACCCAAAATAGGCGATCAGCGTCATTTCTGGCGCAATGCCCAGGCGTGCGCGCCATTCGTGGCGATCCCAGCCAGGCGGCGGCGTAACTGCAAGGTTGGCCCCTATCGGAATCACCGCCAGCGTGTGACGCCCCTGCCCCGCACCCCAGCGCCGCAATCGCGCCTCGTCCGCCTCGTTCGTCGCCACCACGGCATCGACATCGAGCATCAACCGTCGCGTCACCCAATCACGGAGCGGACCTGCCTTCGGGAACAGGTAGGGCGGCAACAGATCGTGTGCGGTCACGACAAGGCACGGACGGTTCGCCTGGGAGCGCAGTCGCCGGGGGAGAAAGTTGATTGCCGGGTGCATCCCATAGGCGCCTGTCTGATACTGGGTATGCAGCACATCCGGCTTCAGATCGTCCAGCGCACGGCGAACAACCCGCCAGCAACGCCAGTCCCACTGGCGCAGCGGCAACCGGGCGACGCGCAACGGCGGATGGTCGTCTGCACTGTCTGCCATACCGGTCAGTACCGTGACCTCATGACCGCGCTGAAGCAACGCCATACCCAGGTTGCGGGTGTAGTCGCCGACGCCGCCGGGTACGGGGGGATATTCAGCGCTGAGCAGCACAATGTTCATATCCAGGGTTTCATCGGATAGAGCGATCAACCAAATGTTGCACAATAATTGCCTGCGTGGACCGTCTCAGGGCGAACGTTGGCTGAGCCTGTCGAAGCCAACGTTCGCCGCTCCACGTCTTTGATTGTCCAGAGTGTGGTTGTATGAGAGCAAATTGTCATGTACACGCCTCAATGGTACCACGCAAGCGGTGGTACGATATCCATGGCTTTATCGAGCGTGTTTACGGTTCAAGACCCGCCTTGCGAGCAGAGCAGTCGCCTGCTTCTGTCGGCAGCGCACGTTCAGAAGTGTGTCGTTCCAGCCTGCGCAGACAGACTTCGCATCCCGTGGTTGCGAAGTCCGTCGCCCTGTCATACTAAGAGCCTATCCGAAAAATCGCTGACTGAAGTGCGATCGGGTAGGCGAAGGCATTGCCTTCGCCTACTCATAAGCCGCTGAGATCGCGGTGAGGTCAGCCCCAAGTGCGATCGGGTAGGCGAAGGCATTGCCTTCGCCTACCCTTGGACCGCTAACGCGCGTTGTGGATCGTTACGCCTTGCGAACCGGCGCTCGAACATCTTGTCTGACTGACCGCAAGTTAGTATCAGATAACGAGGCTTCCATGATTATTATGCGCTATTCTACCAGACGCACATGTATCGGCGTTCTTGCGGCAATCCTGTTGCTTTTCCTGCTCATTGTCGCGCGGAGTGTAACAGCTTCAGACGAGCAGGGGGAAACGCCGCAAGCGCTAACCCCCACGCCGGAACGCACTGCTGCCCCGATTGGACCAGCGCCGTTGACGTTGACCAAGACCGTCTCAACCGACACTGTGCTGCCGGGTCAATCATTCGCCTACACTCTGCGCATTGCCACAAGCCGCGAGCAGGCGCGTGCAGAAGTGCGCGACATACTGGATCGCGGGGTTGAGGTCATCGGCATCGAGAGCGAGTCGGGCGCGTGCACCAGCGCAGGAATCATCATATGCACTGTGCAGGTGAAAGCGCAGGAACCGGCAACCATTCTGATCACCGTGCGCGCACACGCCACGGTCGCCCCCGACACCTGGCTGGTCGGTCAGGCATTGGCGCAGGACGACCGCGACTTTACCGCCGCGTCGGAGCGTGTCTCCGTGCGCGTCGTCGCACCGCCGCCGGTGATGTCGGCGCCGGTCGCCGCTGCCCCGTCTGCTCCTGAAGCGCCGTCTGCCGGGGCGGCGCCTCCTCCTGAGCGCCAGACTGCGCCAGAGTCACGCGCTGCATCGCGCATGGGCGCTGTTCTTTCTTCTGCGCCGCAGCCAACCGCCATCCCGCCGACCCCGGCCACAGTGCCGCCGCTGTCACGCGCTGCCGGCGCCCTGAGCGGTGCAGTCGAACCTGCGGCAGCAGCGCCTATCGACACAATGGCGCAAGAGCCTCCAACAACGCCGAATGGAGAAGACAACGAGGTATCCTGGCTGGATCTGGTAACGACCGTGAACCCTTGACCGGGAAGCGCCCGTGGAATGGATGGTGTCGAGGCGCCGCTGGTGGGCGTCCGATGGACGTGGGCCGGTGTCGGGGCGCCCCTGGTGGGCGCCCGTGGGAGACGAATCGCGTCGGGGCGCCCCTGGCGGGCGCCCGAATGTGATCATCACCGATGGGCGCTGGCCTCACGCACGCCGGCCCAGCAGGCTCGTGGCAATAGCGCGCAACTCATCGATCGCGGCTGCGTCGCCGTGCACGCGATCAAGCGCCGCAAACGCCTCGCCGTGATAGGCAGCAGCGGTCGTTTCGGCGTACACGCGTGAGCCTGCCGCTTCGAGGATCGCCAGCGCCTGGCGCACGGCTGTATCATCGGGCGTCGGTTGCGCGTACACGTCCCTTAATTGTTCTTTATCAGGCGATGTCGTCAATGCGTGGATGACCGGCAGACTGAGCTTGCGCCGGTACAGGTCCGCCGCAAAGGGCTTGCCGGTCACGGCGGGATCGCCCCAGATCCCCAGCACATCATCCTCGATCTGGAATGCCAGGCCAAGCGCACGCCCGAAATCGAACAGCGCCTGGATCGTCTCCTCGTCGGCGCCGCCGACGAGCGCGCCAAGTTCTGCCGATGCAGCGATCAGCGCCGCCGTCTTGCGTTCAATCATCGCCAGATAGGCGCTTTCATCAATCTGTAAATTTCCCTCATAGCTCAGATCGAGGAACTGCCCTTCACAGATCGTCAGAATCGTTTCATCGAAACGTCGCAGCACATCGAGGATTGTCGCCGCAGGCAGGCTGGTCAGCGCCAGACGATGGAGCGCGAGGTGGGCAATGGTAAACATGCCATCGCCTGTATTGATCCCCTGCGCCAGACCCCACAACTTCCATACGGTTGGGCGACCGCGCCGCGTATCGCTTTGATCCTGAATATCATCATGGATCAGTGAAAAGTCGTGGATCAATTGAATCGCCGCCGCCAGCGACAGCGCATCACGCGGATCGCCGCCGACGGCGCGGCAACTCAGCAGGCAGAGGCGTGGACGCAATAGTTTGCCCGGATCGAACGACGCCGGGCGCAATTCTTCGTCGCGCCACCCCAGGTGATACTCCTGCATGGCATAGAATCGCGCCACTTGCTCATCTGCCCGGGGAAACGCCGCACGCATCGCCGCCTCGATCGCCGTTCGCTCATCCGAGTGCTTCATAGGTGTCATCCTGCCGTAATCTTATGTAACCAGTCGGTAATCCGTTGCTCTTGAGGTTTGCGCGCGGCGCTAGTACACTGCATACGAGTAGAGCGCGCCCGCTGTTGTCCATAATCTATCTATCGGCGCTCGCTGGCGCTGTCCACAGCGCCGCTAACGCCACCGAAAGGAGTAGCGTCGATGCCGCTGAATATGCGCTTTCGCTTCAGCCCAACCAAGGATGGCCTCGTCAAAGTGCTTGGACCGCTCGAGACGGACATCATGCAAATCATCTGGCAGGATGAGCGCAGCACCGTCAAGAAAGTTCATCGCAAACTGTCGCAGCAACGTGAGATTGCCTACACAACGGTTATGACAACGATGAGCCGTCTTGCCGAGAAAGGCGTGTTGCGCCGCCACCGCGAAGGATTGGCGTATGTCTACACGCCGGCGATCAGCGAGTCGGATTTTGTCACAATGGTGGTGCAGCAAGTGCTCGACGGCTTGCTCGACGACTACAGCACGACCGCAATCGACTACATGATCGACTACCTCGCGCGGCGCAACCCCAAAGAACTGCGGCGCATCCAGCAAACCATCCAGGCGCGCATCGCCGCTTGAAGAGAAGAAGAGGATTGCGAATAGCAGCAGGGTTTTCTATCCGACATCCTGCACGCAATGCGCGATCCTCTCTTTCTCTTCCCCATCGCACGCTGCGACGGCGTCGCCCCACAAGTCATAGTCAAGCGCCTGCGTCACACGCACATTGACGAAGACTCCAGGCGCCGCCGCGCCCCAGAAGAACACCTGCCCATCGACTTCAGGCGCGTCACGGAACGACCGACCGACGCTCAACGGTCGGCCATCATCGGTTTGTCCCTGCCCCTCCACCAGCACGCGCACAACGCGCCCAACCCAGCGCCGGTTGCGCTGGCGCGAAATGCGCTGTTGCAGCTGCATGGCTGCATGCCAGCGGCGCTCGATAACTTTTGGCGTCACCTGACCCGGCAAAGCGGCGGCTGGCGTGCCTGGTTCGCGCGAGTAGCGAAAGACGCCGACCCGGTCAAACTGGACATCCTCGAGAAATGCCAGCAGCGCCTGAAACTCAGCATTCGTCTCACCCGGAAAACCGACGATAAACGTCGAACGTAGCGCAATATCGGGCATCGCCGCGCGCAGGTCGTCGATGATCCGTCGCGTGCGATCAGTATCGGGCGGCCGCCGCATCCGGCGCAGCGTCTCTGGATGTGCGTGCTGTAGCGGCATATCCAGGTAATGGCAGATCTGCGGATGGCGCGCCATCGTTGCGATCAGGCGCTCGCTTATGCCATGCGGATAGGCGTACATCAGGCGCACCCAGACATCCTCTGGCAGCACGGCGCAGAGTTCATCGAGCAAGATCGCCAGACCATCCTTCAAACCCAGATCGCGACCGTAATCAGTCAGATGCTGCGCGACCAGCACAATCTCCTTCACGCCGGCGGCTGCCAGTTCCTGCGCCTCGCCGAGGATCGGCCCCACGGCTTTAGAGCGCATATCGCCCTTGAATGACGGAATCGTGCAGAACGCACAGCGCAGATTGCATCCGTCTGAAATTTTCAGATACGCCGAAGGACCGCTGACGCGGCGGCGGATCGGTGCGGTGCGCCAGTCGGCGTAGGCGCCGGGCGCGCTCAGATCGTAAGCGGAGGAAGAGAGGGGAGCGGCGCCGGTCAGCGGAATGATGTCACGCGCAGGTGCAGGAGACGCTGGCGCAGACTGAAATGCACCGACAACATCACCAATGCGCATCCACTCGCGAGTGCTGAGAATCGCATCGACTCCTGGCGTGGCTGCGACGAGCGCGCCGTGGCTCTCTGCCATGCAACCGGCGGCAATCAGGCGCTGTCCGGGTGTCTTACGCGCAGCGACATCGCGCAACACTGCGAGCGTTTCCTCGCGCGCCGCCGCAATAAACGAGCAGGTATTGACAATCACGACATCGGCATCATCGGCGCGTTCGGCGAACGTATACCCCTGGGCTGCCAGGATGCCGCTCATACCCTCGCTATCGACCTGATTTTTAGGGCAACCGAGGGTGATAATATGAACTTTCATCACTCAGCGATAGTTGGTAAACTGAAGCGGAATATCAAATTCATCCTGCCGTTCTTTGACCAGACGAATCACCGCCTGCAACTCATCACGGCTTTTACTCCCAACGCGCAATGCATCCCCTTGAATGCGCGGTTGCACTTTCGGAAAATGATCACGGATGAGTTTTGCCAGTTTTTTCGCTACTTCTTCAGGAATGCCGCGCTGCAACGTCGCAACCTGCCGCACACGACCGCCGCTCACTTCCTGAACCGGACCGAACTTGAAGATCTTAATCGACAGATTGCGTCGCAGGGCTTTTGTCTGCACAAGATCACGAACTGCCGCGAGGTGCATGTCCGATTCGGTCGTAATGACCAGTTCCTTCTCACTCAAAACAATCTCTGTCTTAGTGTCTTTCAAATCGTAGCGCGTGGCCACGTCGCGCCGCGCCTGATCGATAGCGTTGACCAGTTCCTGGCGCTCGAAATCGGAGACAATATCGAATGTGCTTTCAGCAGGCATGGCTCTCCTCCCGCTTACGGCGGCCACTCGAAGGTCACTACCTCACCGGGACGTGCGCCGAGGCGACGTTCCTGATCGTTAATCACAACCGTCACCACTGCCGCATTACCGGCGCGCACCGACACCGAGCGGCGGGCAGTAAAGCGCACCGAACGACCCGGCGCCAGCACCCGGCGAAAGACCGACTCGCCGTCAGTTTTGATTTCCAGCCACGAACCGGGATTGTCTCCCGGATCGATCCGCACCTCGAGCACAATTGGCGCTTCCGGCTCGCGCGTCGGCGTTGGCGACGGCTCAACCTCCCCGCCGGCTACAGCAACCGTCGGTGTTGTCACCGGTAACGGCGCCGGGGTCGCTTCTGGCGGCGCCGTCGGCAGCGGGCTGGGCGGGGGAGGCATCGTCGCCGTTGGTATGGTGGCGAGTTGCGCGTTTTCGCCGATCCGGTTTGTGGCGCTCAGCACCAGGTAGGTTATCCCGACCAGCGCCAGCACGACGAAGAAGACGCCGACCAGACTCGGCGCCACGCATCCATGCACACGTGGATTCGATGTCGCCGGGATGACGCGGATCGGATCGGTGCGCCCACGCTCATGGCGATACAGATCGATCAATTCATCTGCCGACAGGCCAAGAAATGCGGCATAGTTACGGATAAAGCCGCGCACATACACATCGCCGGGAAGATTCTGGTAATCGCCATCCTCGAGCGCAACAAGGTACCGCTGTAGGATGCGAGTTTCAGCAGCAGCTTGTGAGAGGCTGATGCCCTGGCTTTCGCGAGCTGCACGCAGCCGCTCGCCCAGCTGGCTCATAGCGTTCTCCTGGGAACCTTATGGTCACAGGCGCGTTCATCAGAAGCCTATTATAAATGAAAGCGCGCGTTGCAGCAAACGCGCGCGTTCCAGGCCTCCAGGGGCAGGCGAATAAGTTTGGCTACTTCAAGAGCGTGACGATCACATTGTCGAATTCGGCGCCCGCTTCCGTGCTGAAGTTTTCCAGGTAGAGCGCTGCCTGGCCGCTGGTGACGCGAGTATCGGTAAAGGTTTGCATCTCAACGCCGTTGACGCTGAAGATGATGCGATTCCCCTGCGCTTTCAGCGAGACGCGATTGACCGCCCCCGGCTTAATCGCCGGATTCCTGATCGGCTCGCGCAGCGTTGTCCATCGGTCATTGACCGAGACAAAGCATCCATACTGATCGTTGCCATCGATCCAGCAGGCGTAGTAATTCCGGGTATCGTTTGGTGTGCCGACGCCGTAGCGCACTGCAACGCCGGCGCGTGAATTCCCTTGAATCAACACATCTGCACTTACTTCCAGGTCATTTGCCCGGCTGATATCCGGCGCCGTCAGGTAATACAGATCGGGTGTGCTCAGAACAATCCGATACACACCGTTCTCAATCACTACTTTGAGATCCGAAGAAACATCGGTGATCCATTTGCCTTCGTCACGCGTGAAATCGAACGCGAACCGCTGAGCCGACGTATCGCCCGAAAGCGGAACCGCCGGATCGACGATGTATGATCGCAGGATGGCGTCGAGTGAGGGTTTCAGGTCATCGAATTGTTCTGTGGGTATGCCGAATGTCAGCAGCGATACCTTATCGACATCGCGGTAGGCAAATGTGTTCGCCAGCACGGGGGCAGCAATGCCGCCGCTCGCCTGCGCTGTATAACTCCAGATGATCTGCACGCCGCCGCTGCGTAGTTTTTCCGGCGGATCCATCGAGAAGTCTTGCTCATCCTTGAAGAGATTGACGAACTCTGTGGCGCGTTCTGCCAGATCGTCCTGGGTGAGCGCCTCCTGCGTCTCGGTGATGCTGAGAATAATCAACGCATTCTCAGCGGCATCCGTCCACAAATAGAGCAGAGTGGTCTCGTTTGCATCTTGCTCGAGTTTCCAGTCAAACGGTATATCGATACTGAACAGACCAGCCGGGTGACGGAATGTCTCAAGTCGGTCGATCACGACAGGAACCAGCATGCCGGAACCCGTACTGGTCGATCCCGACGGTGTCGTGGGCGCCGTCGTGGGTTCAGGGCGCGCAGTTGGTTCAGCAGTCGCCAGCGGCGTGGCAGTCGGGCGCGGGGTCGACGTCGGGCGCGGGGTGGCGGTCGGGCGTGGTTCAGGCGTCGCGGTTGGAGTTGTACCGAGAGACACGCTGCAACCGGTCAGTGCGAGCGCCATGATTCCGACTAACACAAGGAGGCGTAAGCGGTGCATGGATCGAGGCCTTTCTGTGTGGCGCGAACAACAACCAGAGCAATGACACACAGCACGTCTTCTCTCGAATGCCGCATGCGCTCTTGCGCCAATTGTAGCACGGCGCGGTATTGTTGAGAAGCCTCGGACGTGACCATTCCCCCACCCCCAGCCCCTCCCCCATGAAGGGGGAGAGGCGGCATGGTCCCCCACCCCCAGCCCCTCCCTCATGAAGGGGGAGGGGCGGTACGGTCCCCCACCCCCAGCCCCTCCCCCATGAAGGGGGAGGGGAGCGATGGTCCCCCACCCCCAGCCCCTCCCTCATGAAGGGGGAGGGGAGCGATGGTCCCCCACCCCCTCCCCCTCCCCCATGAAGGGGGCGGGGAGCGATGGTCCCCCGCTCCCTGCG
>CALGYB010000050.1 GCA_937935075.1 uncultured Roseiflexus sp.
ACAACCCGTTATCATTGTGAACAGTGTGGCGTTAACAGCGCCCTTTCTTTTCGCTGCACCTGTGCTGCTCCTCGCTTTTGTTCCACTAAAAGAGCGAACAACCAGATGTTGCACAATCGTTGCTTGTGTTGACCGTCTTGCGGCTAATGTTGACTGAGCCTGTCGAAGCCAACGTTAGCCGCTCCACGTCCTTGATTGTCCAGGTTTTGGTTGACGCTCTATAACAGGTCAGAGGGTGCACATCACTTTAATGCGCATGTGTTCACCTTCTACCAGTGCGAGGGCATCATGTCCTCGAACATTAATGCGGGCGGGACGCCCGCGCTCCCAGGGATATGGAGGCGCCCAACGCTAAACACGTCGATGCTTCGCAGCGCGCTCCTCTCTCCTTGCTCAGTATGCCCCGCGCCCGGAAATGACCACAGGAATCGTTTGCAGCAGAATGCGCAGATCCATGCCGGGGGTCCAGTTTTCGGTATAGAAAATGTCGAGACGCACCATTTCGTCGAATGAAATGTCGCTGCGCCCCAACACCTGCGATAAGCCGGTCAACCCCGGCACAACCGTCAATCGGCGATAGTGCCAGTCTTCGTACTGCGCCACTTCTTCAGGCGTCGCCGGGCGGGGTCCAACCCAACTCATATCACCGCGCAGGATATTCCACAATTGCGGAAGTTCGTCCAGGCTATAACGTCGCAGCACGCGCCCGAAGCGCGTCATGCGCGGATCGTTGCGCATTTTGAAGAGCGGACCATCGGCTTCGTTCAGCGCAGCGAGTTCCGCTTTGCGCTCTTCGGCATCAACGACCATGGTGCGAAACTTGTAGCAGATGAACGGGCGTCCATCACGCCCAATCCGGCGCTGACGGAAAATCGCCGGTCCAGGCGAGTCGAGGCGCACCATGAGCGCAATCGCCGCCCCAAGCGGAAGCGCCAGCGGCAGCGAAATCAATGTCAGCGCCAGATCCATCGCCCGTTTGACCACCAGGTTCCAGCCGCGCAGCGAGACTTCTTTCAAGCCAATCAGCGGAATGCCGCTCAGATTGCCGATATCGATCCGGTCGAAGCTCAATTCGTACAGATCGGGAACGACGCGAAACTCGACCCCGGCGTAGCGACAAGCGGCCACCAGGTCGGGAAGGCGATGATGTTCCCAGAACGGCAGCGCCAGGATGACCAGATCGATATCCCCGCCGCGAAGACAGATCTCGAGGTCGCCGATCCGTCCGATCTGTCGAAAATGCATGGTTCGTCGGTTCGGCGCCGTATCACGATCATCGAGAAAACCGACGAGCGCATACCCCAGATCGGGTTGCGCCACCAGACTCTCCATCACCTCGCGCCCCAGACCGGTATTGCCGACCACCAGCACCCGTTCACGGTCGATGCCGCGCACCCAACGCCAGCGGCGTATCCCGATCAGCACGGCGCGCCATCCGGCGAGGAGCGCGATAATCGTTCCCCAGGCAAACGCAAAGATCAGGCGCGAGTAGAACTCGGATGGCTTGTACAGAAAAACGACTACGATCAGGATGGCGATGCCGGTCGTCGTCGAGCCGACGATAATGCTGGCGTGGTCGAGCACGCCGGCCGTGCGCGGCAGGCGATACAGCCCGCGCATGGCGAACTGAACAATCAATAATGTTGCCAGAAGGAGCGCAAATGGCGCAAAGGCGCTGAGCGGCACAAAGTTCTGCGCCTGCACTTCGCGCACCAGTTGATCGAATGGCGGGGGCCAGTCGAGTTCGTAGCGCATCAGATAGGCGATGGCAAAACCTGCCAGGATCAGGCAGGCGTCGAACAGAGGCAGCAGCGCGCCGACGGGCGCCTTTCGGCGACGACGGCTTGGGAGCGGAGCACGAGCGACAGATGCGGCTGTCGTCGCCTCAGTTGTTCTTTTCACCGTCGGCTCCTTCTGAACAACACGGTTCATCCGATCGCAGTCGGTCGCATTGTACGTCATCGAGTTCCGGCTTAACGGACACCGGGCATACGGTAGGTTATTTCGCCGTCCTCCCAGTCGAACGCCGCTTTTTCGATATACAGCACATCGCCATTCTGGATGCCGGCCTCCTGTAGTGCCGCACCGATTCCACTCGCTTCAAGCACGCGCTGAATGCGCATGATCGCGTCCGGTTGAGCAAAGTTGGTCATCGATATCAAGCGTTCGATGCGGCGCCCGCGCACCCGCCAGCCATCCTCTGCTCGCTCGATCGTGTACAGGCGTTCATCCACCTCTGGCACGGGCCAGGTGAGCGTTTCGTCACGCATCGCGCGGAGCGGCGCAGGCATCGCTTTAAGCCGTTCAGCGACGCGCTGCAACAGCATATCCACACCCTGCCGCGTCGCTGCCGAGATGACGAAGATATCGCACTCAGGCAGCGGAATAGCGGCGCGCAGCCGTTCCAGGTTTGCCTGTGCTTCGGGCAGATCGGCTTTGTTCAGCGCCACCACCTGTGGCCGCTGCGCCAGTTCGGGTTGGTAGAGGAGCAGTTCTTCGTTGATTGCGTGAAAGTCGTTCATCGGGTCGCGCCCATCAACCCCGGCAGCATCGATAATATGGATGATCAGGCGGGTGCGCTCGATATGGCGCAGAAAGCTGAACCCCAACCCAACGCCGCGATGCGCTCCTTCGATCAAACCGGGAATGTCCGCCACAACAAACGAATACTCGCCAACCTCAACGACCCCCAGGTTGGGCTGAAGGGTGGTAAACGGATAGGGCGCGATTTTGGGGCGCGCCGCGCTGATCACCGACAACAGCGTGGATTTGCCCGCATTTGGGAAGCCGACCAGCCCGACATCGGCGAGGAGTTTGAGTTCGAGTTCGATCTCGCGGCGTTCGCCCGGCTCGCCAAGTTCGGCGATACGCGGAACCTGATAACTCGACGTGGCAAAATGGACGTTCCCCAACCCGCCGTGCCCGCCGCGTGCGGCGAGCAGCCGGAGTCCCGGAGCATCGAGATCGACGCTGTACGTCTCGCCATCAATGACCGTTCGCGCCACCGTGCCGACCGGCACGCGAATAAAGACATCGCGCCCATTCCGCCCATGCTTGCGTGATCGTCCGCCATTGCCGCCGCGCTCGGCAATAAAGCGTGTGCGTTCGCGGAATGGCAGCAGCGTGTTGAGTCCTGGATCGGCAACCAGATAGACGTGCCCGCCGCGCCCGCCATCGCCGCCATCGGGTCCGCCGCGCGGCACATACTTTTCGCGGCGGAAGGTCGCAGCGCCATCGCCGCCATCGCCAGCCTGTACGAAGATTCGAGCGTAGTCGTAAAAATCCCCAGCCATACACCATTAACCAAACACAACGGCGCCAGCCACAGGGCGAAGCAATCACACTGCGGCTGGCGCCGGCTCGTCTGCGCGCGGGCCGCATCTATCGCGCAGCGCCACGTGTGCGAGACGGGCGTGTTATGCCTTTGTCTCAGCCTTCTTGTCGGTTGATTCGTTCGTCTCGGCCTTGTTGCCGGGAACCTCGTCGTCGTCGCGCACGGCTTTGCGGAATGCTTTGATGCTGCCGCCGAGCGCGCTGGCAACCCCAGTAATACGCGAGGCGCCGAACAACAACAGGATAATGATCAAAATAATAGCCAGTTCGCCTATTCCTAACGTTGGCATGACTTGTCTCCTCGCTCTACGTGTCGCGTGCGCGCGATGTTTGTCCAATTTCACTCTCACGTCTCTCGATATTATACCGCAGCAGAAGGGGATGTCAAACAATGGTCGCCCATGCCTGCCCTGCCCGGCGGCTGAAGGCGCCACGCCCGCACGCCCGACGCGCAAGCGTGGGGCAGGGGGGAACGAAGGGCGCTGAAGCGCCCTCACGCGCTGGCGGGTCGGTATGGCGGGGGGCGCGCCGTCCGATGGTGCGTCGTCCGATGGTGCGCCGTCCGATGGTGTGCCGCCCGGCGGCGGAAGGCGCGGGTGAGAGTGGGCGATGTCGGATTAGCTTCTGAAGCACTGTCACGTCTGTGTGTGCGCCTGCCAGGGATGATGATGCGGCGCTGCGGTTTCTGACATATCACGACCTCGCCCTTCTGCACACGACTGTTCGTCAACTGCCACAAAGCGCGCTACAATACGAGAAGGAAGCATTGCTGCCTTGCCCGGCGGCTGAAGGCGTGGGCTAGGGAACGCGAGGCCTGTGCCCGACGCGCAAGCGTCGGGCTAAGGGAACGAAGGGCGCTGAGGCGCCCTCACAGGCTGGCGGGTTCGTGTGCCGGGAGTCGTGCCGTTCGATGGTGCGTCGTCCGGCGCTGCGCCGCCTCGCCCGGCGGCTGAAGGCGCGGGTGAGAGTGGGCGATATGGGATTACTTTCATAAGAACCATCACGTCCCTGGAAATGCCCTGGAACAAGTGAGGAATGCGTGACTGAACGATTGATCTATCTCGACCATGCGGCGACGACGCCGGTCGATCCGGTGGTGCTCGAAGCGATGCTGCCCTACTTCACTGCGCATTTTGGTAATCCTTCGAGTATCTACCGCGCTGGACGCGCCGCGCTGCACGCGCTCGACGAGGCGCGTGATCTCGTGGCGTCGATTCTGGGTGCGTCGCCGCGTGACATTATCTTTACCGGCAGTGGCTCCGAGAGCGATAACCTGGCGATCCGCGGCGTCGCGCTGGCGCAACGTCAGGCGGGGCGCGGCGCGCATATCATTACCAGTGCGATTGAGCATCATGCGGTGCTCCATACCGTCGAACACTTGCAGGCATTCGGGTTTGAGGCGACTATTCTGCCGGTTGATGGCGATGGTTTGGTGCAGCCCGACGACCTGCGCGCGGCGTTGCGCCCGGATACGGCGCTGGTGTCGATTATGTATGCCAATAACGAAATCGGCACAATTCAGCCGATTGCCGAACTGGGCGCCATCTGCCGCGAGCGTGGCGTTCCGTTTCATACCGATGCAGTGCAGGCGCCGGGTGCGCTGCCGCTCGATGTACGTGCGCTCAATGTCGATCTCATGACGATTGCCGCGCACAAGTTCTACGGTCCCAAAGGCGTCGGCGCACTCTACGTCCGCCGGGGTACGCCGCTGCTGCCGCAGATCACCGGCGGCGGGCAGGAACGACGGCGGCGCGCAGGCACCGAGAATGTGCCCGGTATCGTCGGCATGGCGACGGCGTTGCGGCTGGCGGAAGAGCGTCGCGTCAGCGACAGCGCTCACTGTGCGCGCCTGCGCGACCGGTTGGTGAAAGGCGTGCTGGAGCGGGTTCCAGGGGCGCGCCTCAACGGGCATCCGACGCGCCGCCTGCCGAACAATGCCAGTCTGTCGTTCGAGGGGGTAGAGGGCGAGAGTATTCTGTTGCTGCTCGATCGACACGGCATTGCGGCATCGAGCGGGTCTGCCTGCACCAGCGGCTCGCTGGAGCCGTCGCATGTGCTGCTCGCACTGGCGCGTGCAACCGGCTCAGAAACAGCGCCGGAAGTCGTCGCCGCACTTCCCGGCGCTGTGCGCTTCACCTTCGGACGCGACAACACCGACGCCGATGTGGATGTCGTGCTCGATGTTCTGCCCGGCATCATCGCCCAGTTGCGCGAGATGGCGGGATAGATATTCGCTTGCAACTCGCAACGTTCCTCCCCAAGACCCTTGAGGTTAGATAAGCGGCGAAGACCTCAAGGGTCGGATACGTTCGCACCTGCACCCCCGCTCGCCTCCTGCGTCGCTTTTTCTTTCCTCACGGTTGTTCATTTGCCACTTGTTGTCATGATCATGAGTCTGTATAACGGAAGTTAAGGCGCACCCTAACTGTTTGATCGATTTCCATGAGGAATGCCAGAACATTCCTTGCAAAGGACGCGCATATGTCTAATGGAACCACTGTCACCCTTGATCAACTTGCCCGTGGTGGCAGCGCTATCATCGTGCGAGTGGGAGGCGATCGCGCGTTGCGGCGGCGGCTGCTCGATATGGGGCTTGTCCATGGCGAAACGGTGACATTAACGAGGATGGCGCCGCTCGGTGATCCGCTCGAACTGACCATCAAGGGGTATCATCTGTCGTTGCGCAAGAGCGACGCGCGTTGTATTCAGGTGGAGCCGATTGATGCAACTGCATAATCAATCTCTTCCGCTGATGTACGTCGGTCAGGGAGTGCGCACACGATTGGTTGGCATCAGCGGCAGCCAGCGCACCGCGCACCGCCTGGCGGAACTCGGCTTCGTTCCCGGTGTCGAGTTGTCGGTGGTGGCCGATAGCGGCAGTGCACTGATGGTTGCCATCGGCGACACGCGCCTGGCGCTCGGCTATCCGCTGGCGCAGGCGCTGCTCGTTGCTGTGCTGGAAAAGGGGGTTCCTGA
The DNA here is from genome assembly GCA_937935075.1 of uncultured Roseiflexus sp. Classification (GTDB taxonomy): domain Bacteria; phylum Chloroflexota; class Chloroflexia; order Chloroflexales; family Roseiflexaceae; genus Roseiflexus. Next base: position 6,310 of record CALGYB010000050.1, read on the forward strand.
TGACTGACGTGATTGTGGCGCTTGCCGGCAATCCGAACGTCGGCAAAAGCACAATCTTCAATGCGCTGACCGGTTTGCAACAACACGTCGGCAACTGGCCCGGCAAGACGGTCGAACGCAAAGAGGGGCGGCTGGTTCTCAACGGTCGGACAGTCACGATCGTCGATCTCCCCGGCGCATACAGTCTGGCGGCGCGTTCGCTCGAGGAGCAGATCGCCCGCGACTTCATCGTGCGCGACCGTCCCGATCTGGTGATTAATGTCGTGGACGCTGCGAACCTGGAACGCAATCTGTATCTGACGACGCAACTTCTCGAAACCGGTGTGCGTTTGCTGGTGGCGTTGAATATGATCGATGTCGCAGCGGCGCGCGGGATGACAATCAACCCCGATGCGCTTGCCAGCGGACTGGGGGCGCCGGTGGCGCCGCTGGTTGCCAGCAAAGGAGAAGGACTGGCGGCGCTAAAAGAAGCGCTGGCGACTCTCATTGCCGGGCTGGAGGTGCGTCAGACAACACAAAGGGTGGCATGATGACAACGTCGGCAATGTCTTTCAATCAGGCGCCGTTTCGCTATCCCCCGCCAATTGAGACGGAGCTGAACCGGCTGGCAGACCTGTTTGCGCAGACGCCCGGGCTGGCGGATGTGTACCCACCGCGCTGGTTGGCGATCCAGGCGCTCGAAGGCGATGAGACACTGATGCACGATATTCGTCGCCTTGGCGGTTCTGCCGTTGCAGCGGCGCTGGACGAAAGTCTGGAGCGATTGCGCGCCGTCTATGGCGATGATCTGGATGTTGCACTCGTTGATCAGCGGTACCGTTTCGTTCACACGATTGCCACGCAGGCGGTGCGCCGTCCCTCCACAGCGCCGGTGACCCTTTCAGACCGCATCGACCGTGTGGTGACGCATCGCTGGCTGGGGATTCCGATCTTCCTGGCAGTGATGTGGGTGGTGTTCAAACTGACCACCGATGTTGCCTCGCCGTTTGTGGACTGGCTCGACAGCGTGTTGAGCGGTCCGGTCAGCCGGTGGGTTGTGGCGTTGCTGGCGCTGTTCGGCGCCGATGGCGGATGGATCGAGTCGCTCATGGTCGATGGTGTGGTTGCCGGCGTCGGCGGGATCCTGGCGTTCGTACCGGTGCTGCTGACGCTGTACTTCGCGCTGGCAGTGCTGGAAGACTCTGGCTACATGGCGCGCGCTGCCTTTGTGATGGACCGGTTGATGCGCGCGCTTGGTTTGCACGGCAAGAGTTTTCTGCCAATGATTGTCGGCTTCGGTTGCTCGGTGCCGGCGATCTACGCCACGCGCACGCTCGATAGCCGCCGCGACCGGATTCTCACCGGTCTTCTGGTTCCGTTCATGAGTTGCAGTGCGCGATTGCCGGTCTACGTACTGATTGCAATGATCTTTTTCCCTGCACAGGCGGGGCAGGTGATCTTCGGGTTGTATCTCACCGGTATTGCGGTTGCGGTTGGAATGGGGGCATTATTGCGTCATACCCTGTTCCGTCATCAACCGCAGACGCCATTCGTTCTGGAGTTGCCGCCATACCGTATGCCGACGCTCCGTAGCGTCTGGCGACAGATGTGGGAACGCACATCGTCGTTTATCCGCAAGGCAGGGACGGTTATTCTGGCGACCAGCATCATTGTCTGGCTGCTGCTGGCCATTCCGGTTAGCGGCGAGGGGCGGTTTGGCGACACGCCGGTTGATCAGAGTGCGTTTGCTGCGGTTGCGAATGGCGTAACGCCGGTGTTTGCGCCGCTTGGCTTCGGTCGATGGGAGACGAGCGGCGCCCTGGTAACCGGTCTGATCGCCAAAGAGGTGGTTGTCGGCACGCTGGCGCAGGTCTATGGCGGCGCAGAGGAAGAGGTTGCGCCGCTTGACGAACCGGCGACGCTCGCCGATGACCTGACCGGCATCGCTGGCGGTTTTGGCGCAGCGGTCGGTGATGCGCTACGCGCCCTGCCCGGCATCGTTGGCATCAACCTGGTCGAGGCGGAAGAAGAACCGGTGGCGGAGGGGCTGGCAGTCGCTGTTCGCAGCGGGTTCATGGCGAGCAGCGGCGGTCACGGGGCGCTGGCGGCGCTGGCGTTTCTGGTGTTTGTGCTCCTGTACACGCCGTGTGTGGCGGCGCTGGCAGCCAATCGGCATGAGTTTGGCGCGCCCTGGATGCTGGTCAGCCTGCTGGGGCAGTTCGCCATTGCCTGGCTGGCGGCGTTCATTGTGTTCCAGGGCGGGTTAGTTTTGAGATGAGGTGAGAGGCAAGAGGCGAGGGGCAAGAGGCGAGGGGCAAGAGGCGAGGGGCAAGAGGCGAGAGGCAAGAGGCGAGAGGCAAGAGGCGAGAGGCAAGAGGCGAGGGGCAAGAGGCAAGAGGCGAGAGGTGCGAGGTGCGAGGCGAGAGGCGAGGGGCGAGAGGCGAGGGGCAAGAGAGGAAGCAGGTTGCCGGTGCGAACGTATCCGACCTTGAGGTCTTTGCCGCAGATCGATGGATGTGATGGAACCGTCCTGGCGGAACGATCCTCGCTCTCTGGGCGGGCGAATCCTGACCTCGAGGGTCTTGGGGAGGGGGCAAGGCGCGAAATATGCTTTATCAGATTCTCGAAGCAATCGAACAGACGAACGGACCGGTATCACTCGACGAGTTGAGCCGACGGCTTCAGATCGAAGCGAGCGCGCTCGAAGAGATGATCACCTTCTGGGTGCGCAAAGGTCGCCTGAAAGATACGTCCGTCGCCGGTTGCAGCGGCGGCAGACGTGGCTGCACCTGCGGCGCGTACCCAAATGGGTGCGTCTTCAGCCATACCGGTCCGCGCGTCATTACCCTGCTCGATGCATCCCCTGCCAGAGAGCGCAGGAAATCTACGAGTTCTTCCCGCGAATAACCTCGAGCATCTCGGGCACAGTTGTCACCTTGACACGCGGGCGTCCCTGTTCGGCGCCACGCGCGGTTTCGTAAGAGTCGAGGCGCTTCCAGTCTTCATAGGTGACAAAATCGGGTTTGCGCACGCGCAGCAGTGCGATGATACGTTCTGGATCGCGGTTTTCATCGGGAATGCCGGGCAGTTTCGGCAGGTCTTCGACCATTGATGCGACAGTGGCGACCGCATCGGGTTTGTTGGTGCCGATGACGCCAGAGGGTCCCCGCTTCGCCCAGCCGACCACATACTCGCCGAGGACGACTTCATCGTCGCGTGGGCGAATGACACGCCCATTGACATTCGGGATGATGAAGGACCCCTCCTGGAACGGCACGCCCGGCAGCGGTATGCCGCGGTAGCCGACCGATCGCAGCACCAGCCCGGCTTCGATAGTGTCGTACACGCCAATGCCCTTTGCGCGCAGCCCGCCTTGCTTATCCACCACCAGCTCGTTGCGCTCCACCTTCACCCGCACGACACGTCCATCTTCGCCGATCAGTTCGACCGGCGACGTCAGGAAGCGCATTCGGATGCGCCGGGGGGCGTTGTGTTCCGCGCGTGCAGCGTAGGAGCGCAGAATCTCGACATTGCGCGCCGCCGACTTGTCGGTCTTCACGTGCTCGGCGCTCAGCGGGTCGAGTTCCAGATCCGCAGGATCGACGATGACATCGACGCCTTCCAATTCGCCGAGTTCCTTGATTTCGGCGTTGGTGAACGCCGCCTGCGCCGGTCCGCGGCGACCCAGCATCACTACTTCGCGCACCTTGCTCTGGCGCAACGCTTCGAGCGCATAATCGGCAATATCGGTCTTTGCCAGTTTGTCGGGGTTAGTCACCAGAATGCGCGTCACATCGATCGCTACGTTGCCGTTGCCGACCACCACCGCGCGCTCGTGCGACAGATCGAACGTCATGCTGCAATAATCGGGGTGACCGTTGTACCAGCCGACAAACGCCGTCGCCGGGTAACTGCCGATCAGGTCTTCGCCGGGAATGCCCATGCGCCGGTCGGACGGCGCGCCGACGGCATAGATGATCTGGTCGTAGAGTTGCTTCAGATCCTCGTGGGTGACATCCGTCCCAAACGTGACATTGCCGAAGTAGCGCACTCGCGGATCGGCAGCGATCCGATCATAGATGCGCGTCACCGACTTGATCGACTGATGATCGGGTGCAACGCCTTCGCGCACCAGTCCGTATGGCGTCGGGAAGCGATTGAACATATCGATCAAACAGACGAGATTGGGCTGCTTGAGCAATGCTTCAGCAGCATAAAACCCGGCCGGGCCAGCGCCAATGATGGCGATGCGCACAGGGCGCCCCTCTGTTCCCAATTGTGCGTCCACGCTACAATCTCCCCTTTCTTCCAGAATGCAACGACTCAGGCACACGCGCGGCTCAACACCCATCGGCGGCCGCGTCATCGACGGTCGCGCGTCATGATTGTGATATATGGAACAGGTACCAGTGATTATACCACGGATGTGGGGACCGCTTGATCGTTCATTTGGTGGGGAACAGGATAATTTCTCCTAGACAGGAGGCCAGGGGATGCTGCGGGCGGCGCCAGGGTCGGGGTAGCAGCCGGTATCGATCAGGCGGTCGAGGCGGCGGCGGAAGGCGCGCACTTCTTCGGGGGCAAGCAGACCTTCGAGCGCGCGAATGAAATGTCCGCTGTTGCGAACATCTTCGCGCAGCGCGCAGAGATCGGTCATAATTTCTTTGCAGATCGGCTCACCGGCGAAGTCCCACAGCACCGTTCGCAGTTTTGGCTCGGCGTGGAAACAGATGCCGTGATCAATCGCCCAGAGTCGCCCGTCCGTCCCTTTCAGGCAGTGACCACTCTTGCGGTCAGCGTTGTTGGAAAGGATATCGAAGGCGGCCAGGCGCGCGAGTTGATCGTCGTAGCCGCCTTCTTTCTGCATCGTGAACAGATGTGCGTCCTGGTCGCAGTCGATGTACAGTTGCACCGATCCGTACCCATACGGTCCGTCGCGCAGGACGGTTGGCGGAACGAGCGACCAGCCGAGCGCTTCGCTGAGCAGGAATGCGGCGAACTCGCGCTGGCAGAGCGTCCCGCGCGGAAAATCCCATAGCGGGCGCTCGCCGCGACGCGGCTTGTACACGGCAAGCCCCTCCAGATCGCCGTCGCGCACGGTGACGAGCAAGGTGTAGTTGCTGCTCCAGGGCATCATCCCCTGGATTTGCATCTCACCTTTTGCCAGCAACGCCAGCACTTCGCCAATACTCAACTCGTTGCTCATATCAGTTCATCTGGGGGCAGAAGTGACCGCCGGGATCGATAGGACGACCACAGTTGCCACAGATTTTGCGCCCGCGCGCCACCACGTTTGCCGCATGATCGCTGAGGGCGCGCATCTGTTGACGAGAAGCGCCAAAGCGCGCCGTTGGCGGCTCTTCCTCACCCTCTTCTTCGCGGTATCCCTGCATCACCAGGATGACCATATCGCGCTCGGCATCGTATCCGATCCCCATCTGCGCAATACGAAAACGTGGCTCAATCGGTTCTTCCAGGTTCATATCGCTGACCAGCAAGAGATCGTCGGACGAGGAAAGCAACGGATTCTTTTCCGCTAGTTCTTCGAGCAGGCGATCGATTGCCTGCGCCAGCGCGCGAACCTGTTCTTTTTCCGCAATCAGCGATACCAGCTCGCGCCCGCGGCGCGCCTGGATATAGAAGACGCGCTGCCCCGGCGGACCGACTGCGCTTGCCGTGATGCGCGTCACCGGATCGAGATCATAGGTGAACTTTGCCATAGTGGTATGCCAGTACAACTCGTGACACTACGACGATGATGCCGTGTCAGCCGCCTCAGCCGCCGGTGCGGCGACGCCGTTCCCGGTCGCTGCTTCCAGCGCCTGATCGGGCGCAAGCGCAGGTCCAGCAGTTGCAGGCTGGGCGTCTTCTGGCTTCGGCTTGAGATGCGCCAGCGAGCCGGTGTCGTTATACGCCAGCAACCGCGGGCCCATCCGGGTGAAGCCAATCGCCGTCACCGAGCAGGTGGCAACCTCGAGCCGCTGAAACAGGTCGATGTGAATGCCAATGTAATACGCCGTCGCCAGACGGATCGCATCGGCGTGCGAAACAACGGCGATGATCCCTTTCGGATGGCGTGCGCGCAGTGCGTCGAGCGCAGCAACAATGCGCATCTGGGTCTCACCCAGCGTTTCGCCGTTCGGGAAGCGGGTTCCGCTGGGATAATGCTGAACACCGGGCCATAATTCGTGTTTGTACAGTTCCTTGAGTTCAGCGCCCTGCCACTCGCCGTAATCGACCTCTTGCAGCGCCTCGACCAGTCGAATCGGCAGACTGCGCGGTGCAGCAATGGCTTCCGCCGTTTCGACCGTCCGATCCAGCGGGCTGGAGTACACCGCCTCGATCGGCAGGTCCGCCAGGCGCGCCGCCAGATGAGCCGCCTGACGCCGCCCCTCTTCATTCAGCCGCACCCCGGGGAGCCGACCCGCAAGCCGACCGTGCACCATGTCGTTCGCGCCATGACGAATCAGCAGCAGTACTGTCACGCTTTTGTCCTTTTGAATATTTCTCTCTAGTACTATACCATAATTCAACGGCGCTTCAAAGGGAAGAGGCGGCGTGACATGTGTTCATACTTCTCCTGAGAGTGAGGGCATCGCGCCCTCGAACACGGACGCAGGCGGGACGCCTGTGTTCCCCGGCGGATGCTTGCGCTGATGCAGGCGGGACGCCTGCGTTCCCCGGCGGGATGCCTGCGCTGATGCAGGCGGAATGCCTGTGTTCCCCGGCGTCCCGCCTGCGTTCCCCGGTGAATGCCTGCGCTGATGCAGGCGGGACGCCTGTGTTCCCCGGCGGATGCTTGCGCTGGTGCAGGCGGAATGCCTGTGTTTCCAGGCGGGATGCCTGCGCTCTCAGGTGTACGGAGTTACTCAACGATGAACACGTGCATGGAGGTGCAATCGTGCGTTGACCGGAACCATCGCGTTCCGGCGGACCACAACCGCATGGGTGCGCACTTCGTGCTATCAGCCCGACGCCGAGGCTTCGGGCAGCGTGATGGGCTGCCGCTGGACCCATCTCCTGGTCTCGCATACCGTACCGGTGGTCGGGTGTTCCTGCTCGAAGCGCCGGGCGTTGATGTTGCGTACAAGTCTGTATTCCCTTTGGAGACGCCTCAATTTCCCCGCCATCCATCGGCCCGACACCGACGTACCCCTTTTCAGCAGCATTTACACTGTACAACGCGGATGAACGACACACCGATTACCGTCTGGATTCTGGGCGACCAACTGCTCCGCGTGCACCCGGCCATCGAGGCGGTCGAGGCGCGTATGGGGCGGCAGGGGATGCGCGTGGTCCTGGTGGAGAGCGACGCGCGCATTGCGCAGATGCCCTACCAGCGTAAGAAGATCGTTCTGATCCTCAGCGCCATGCGCCACTACGCGGCGGCGCTGCGCGAGCAGGGGTATCTGGTCGATGAAGTGCGCGCGCCGTCGTTCGTCGAGGGGTTGCAGCGCCACGTCGCGCAGCATCGGTCGCACTGCCTGGTGACGATGGCAGCCGCCGAGTATGAAACCCGCCGCTTCCAGCAGGATCAGCTCAGCCAGGCGCTCGGCATTCCGGTCGAGGTGCTGCCCAATACTCAGTTTCTCACCGGTCGGTGTAATCCGTTTCCTGATGTCGAACCATCGCAGCGCGTGATCATGGAGCGCTTCTACCGCGCAATGCGTCGCCATTTTGCGGTGTTGCTCGAACCGGATGGTTCGCCGGCAGGCGGCGAGTGGAACTTCGACCGTCTGAACCGCCGTCCATTGCCGCGTTCGGTCGTTCCGCCGTCGCCGCTGTCTTTCGAGCCGGATGCGATCACGCGCCAGGTGATTGCTGAAGTCGAGGCGCGCGGTGGCGGGGTTGGCACAGCCACCGGATTTGCGCTTGCTGTCACCCACGCACAGGCGGAAGCGGCGCTCGCGGATTTCATCACCCATCGCCTGGCGGCGTTCGGACCCTACGAGGATGCCATGAGCGCCACGCATGATGTGCTGTTTCACTCGGTGCTCTCGCCGTACATCAACATCGGGCTGCTCGAGCCGCTCCAGATGGTGCGCGCCGCCGAGCAGGCATACCGCGTCGGCGCTGCTCCGATCCAGTCAGTCGAAGGCTTCGTGCGTCAGATCATCGGCTGGCGCGAGTACATCTACTGGCAATACTGGCGCCTGATGCCCGACCTGCGCGACGCCAACGCCTGGAATGCGACACGCCCGCTGCCGCGCTTCTTCTGGAACGGCGACACCGACATGCGTTGCCTGCGCCATGTCATCAAACGCGCAATTGCAACCGGCTACACCCACCACATCGAGCGTCTGATGGTCGTCTGCAACTTTTGCCTGCTGGCGGGAATCCGTCCCGCGGAAGTCAACGACTGGTTTCTGGCGCACTACATCGACGCCTACGACTGGGTGATGCAGCCGAATGTGATCGGCATGGGGCTGAACGCCGATGGCGGGTTGACGGCGACCAAACCATATATTGCCTCGGCTGCGTATATCAATAAAATGAGCGACTATTGCAGCGGGTGTCGGTACAACCCGAAGCAGCGCGTTGGACCGGATGCCTGTCCGTTCAACACGCTCTACTGGAACTTTCTCATTCGGCATGAAGCGACGCTGCGCGCCAACCCGCGGCTTGGTCCGGCAGTGCTGGGGTTGTCGCGGCTCGACGCTTCTGAGCGTGAGGCGGTGACGCGGCAGGCGGAGGTGGTGTTGGGGGAGAACTGAGAACCGAGAACTGAGAACTGAGACTGAGAACTGAGAACTGATGCCAAGTTGCGGTCAATCACACAAGGTATTCAGACGCCCGTTTCACGTAGAACAAAGAGCAGCGCCCCGGCAGTATTGTACAAATGACCGCGCATCGGTATGAGAACTGATACTCATACGCGGTCATTTGCACAATAATGGTTTTTGCGAAAAGAATCCGGTATCGCCCGGTGAAGCCCGCGCAGGCGGGCTTTGCAGCCGTAGTCCGCAGCTTCAGCTGCAGGGCGGACTGACCGCAAGTTAGTATGAGAATCGTCATTCCGCATGATGCCAATGTCATGGAAACACGCTGCGCGCAGCGTTGCGTTATGGTATGGGCGGCGGGCGAGCCGGGATCATCACCGCTGGAGAGGAAGAGCCTGTGCGAGGAGTTAAGAAGCAGCATTTGCCGGAAAAGATTTGTGCAACGTGTGGTCGTCCTTTCACCTGGCGCAAGAGCCTGGCAAAGAATTGGACCGATGTGAAGTACTGTAGTGATGCCTGCCGCAAGTATCGGCGGCACGTCAGAAATGTTCACCGGTAAGCAGAGACGTGGCGCCCGCCGAAACAGACTCCGGAGATTCGAGGATGTCTACCGATATGCGCCGTGATTTCGCCAACCGCGATGAGTTGATCGAGTATCTGCGCCGCGAGTTTCCGCGGGCGGCGGCGCGCTGTGACGAAGTGAGCGCAACGCGCGGCGGGAGGCGAGAGGCGGAAGCGCGGCTGCACCGTATCGATCCGCGTCGCTACGCTGCCACACGCAACTATCTGAGCGGTGCGGTCACGCATCTGTCACCATACATCCGGCACGGCGTCCTCAGCTTGGCAGAGGTGCGCGATGCGGCGCTCAGCCGGGCGCGACGCTATGCCGATGTCGCTAAATTCGTGAGTGAACTCGGCTGGCGTGATTACTGGCAGCGACTCTACGAACGCCTCGGCGATGAGATCTGGCGTGACCGGGAGCCGTACAAAACCGGTTACGGCGCCGGTGACTATGCTGCCGAGATGCCGGACGATATTCTCGAAGGGCGCACCGGGCTGGCGTGCATCGATGCATTCAGCCGCGAACTGCGCGCCACCGGTTACCTGCACAACCATGTGCGCATGTGGCTGGCAGCCTATGTGGTACACTGGCGCCGTATCAGATGGCAGGCGGGCGCGCGCTGGTTTCTCGAACACCTGCTCGACGGCGATCCGGCGAGTAACAATCTATCGTGGCAGTGGGTGGCGAGCACCTTCAGTCATAAGCCGTACATCTTCAACCGCGAAAACCTGGAGCGTTTCACCGATGGCGTCTACTGCCGCACATGCCCGCTCTACGGGCGCTGCGACTTCGAGGGAACCTACGATGTGCTGAATCGGCGCCTCTTCCCGAACGCAACCGGTACGACCGGATAAAAATAGATCATGGGCTTTTATACGTTGCGCAGAGAGCGTGATCCCGAACAACTCGACGCCCTGACCCGCCTGAATGTCGAAGACCTGATCGCGTCGTTCAAACTCGACCGCATCCGGTGCGGTCGTCGCCTGCTGGAATTGATCTGCTGGCTCCCTGCACGCCGCTTCGCCCACCAGATTCTGGCATACGAACAGATGGTCGGCGCGTGTGGTCTTCATCTCGGCGCCTCGTGGATTGTGCATACCTTCGCTCGCCGACTCGAAATCTACGGTGCAGAATACGTTCCGAGGCGCGGTCCGCTCCTGATTCTCTCAAACCATCCAGGAATGTCGGATGCGATGGCGCTGTTCGTCGCACTCTCGCGTCCCGATCTGAAGGTGATCGCCGCTGAGCGCAAATTGCTGCGCTTGCTGCCGAATATTAGCAGCCACCTGGTGTTCATCCCGGAAGGAGAAAGTGAAAGCCGCGGACGAATGAGCGGCATGCGCACCATTGCCGCCCATCTGCGGCGCGGCGGTGCTGCGCTAATCTATCCCGCCGGCAAGATCGAACCCGACCCGCTGGTCATGCCCGACGCCATCGACGCGCTGGCGCACTGGTCGGAGAGTGTGACCCTCTTTGCGCGGCTGGCGCCGGAGGCGCTCGTGTTGCCGGTTGCGGTCGGCGGTACGATTTCGGCTGCCGCGCTGCGCAATCCGATTCTGCGGCTCTATCGCCAGCGGCGCGACCGGGAATGGGCGGCGGCGACATTGCAGGTGCTGCTCCCCGCCTACCGGCCGCCAGTTGTGCGCGTTGTGTTCGCCGAGCCGTTTCAGGCAGCCAGCCTTGCAGACCTCGGCGACCCACCCGACATTATGCGCGCCATCACCGGGCGCGTTGCCGATGCGATGCGACGCATGCAGAAGCCGGGGTGCGCCGATGATTATCAGCCCACATGCCGAACCGGCGAAGATCAGACGGTGCATCCGGCGGAAGACCTGCTCGCCCGTAGTATGCGGTGACGGTAGTCGGGGCAGGTCTCAGACCAGCCCCGACCGACAAGTCTGAGACCAGCCGACCGGGAGGTCTGAGACCAGCCCCGACCGAAGGAAGAAACCATGACATCCCCCCAATTCACCTGCCCGATCATCTGGGTTCACGGCGATTGTCTGAGTCCCTACGGACCGGCGCTCCAGGCGTATCCCGGCGCCCCGGCGATCTGGGTCTGGGACGATGCCCTGATCGAAGAATGGCGCATCTCGCTGAAACGGATCGTCTTTATCTACGAGTGCCTGCTGGAACTGCCGGTCGTCATCCGGCGCGGCGACGTTGCTGCCGAAGTTCTGGCATTCGCCCGCGAGCACGCCGCCGACGGAGTCGCCACTGCCTTCAGCCCCAGCCCGCGTTTCCGCGCAATCTGCGACCGCCTGCGTGATGAATTGCCCGTCGCCGTGTTGCCGGTCGAGCCATTTCTGGCATATACTGGTCGCCTGGACCTTCGCCGCTTTTCGCGCTACTGGGCGACGGCGGAAAAGTACGCCTTTGGCCAGTTGCCGCTCTTCGACGACCAATGAAAGCATCGATTCTCGCACTCTTGCTGAGCGTATGCCTGATCATCGCCGGTTGCGGGTCGCCTTCCGCAGCAGTCCCGCCAACCGTGGCGCCGACCGCCGTCCCTTCCGCCACGCCGTTGAGCGAAGAGGCGGCGTTGCTTGCTACGATGGCGGCGAATGCGCCATCTCCCGCAGAAGCGACCCCGACCGTGCCGCTGCCGACCCCGTTCCCGACCATCACCCTCGGACCGACGGCGGAACCGCGACCGTTGCCGGAAGGGTGGTGGGACGCCGCTGTTTGCTATGAAATCTTCGTGCGCTCGTTCTACGACAGCAATAGCGATGGGATTGGCGACATCAACGGGCTAATCGCAAAACTCGACTACATCAACGACGGCGATCCAACCAGCGGTTCCGATCTCGGCGCCACCTGCATCTGGCTGATGCCGGTGGCGGAAGCCGCCAGTTACCACGGCTACGATGTGATCGACTACTATGCCGTCGAACAAGACTATGGCACAAACGAAGACTTCAAGCGCCTGATCGAAGCAGCAAACCGGCGCGGCATCCGGGTAATCGTCGATCTCGTGTTGAACCACACATCCAGCGCGCACCCGTGGTTTATCTCGGCGCTGAACGATCCGGCATCCCCCTACCGCGACTGGTACATCTGGTCGCCGGTCGATCCCGGCTATCGCGGACCGTGGGGGCAGCAGGTATGGCACCGTTCACCGGCGCGCAACGAGTACTACTACGGCGTCTTCGTCGCCGAAATGCCCGATCTGAACTACCGCAACCCGGCAGTTGTCGCCGAGGCGGAGAAAATTGCCGCCTTCTGGCTGAACGAGATGGGGGTCGATGGATTCCGCCTCGACGCAATCAAGCATGTGGTCGAAAACGGTTCCGAACAGGAAGGAACGCGCGAAACCCACGCCTGGATGCGCTCGTTTGAGGCTGCCATCGAGCGTATCAAACCGGGAGCATTCACGGTCGGCGAGGTCTTTGGCGGGCGCGCCGGTTCGCTTGCCGCCTACTATCCCGACCAGCTCGACACCTATTTCGAGTTCGGCGTTGCGGAGGGCATCCTGCGTTCCGCCAGCACCGGCGCGCCGGGACCGTATCTGACGGCGGTGGAGGAGGCGCTGAACCGCCTGCCGTACCAGCGCTGGGCGCCGTTCCTCACCAACCACGACCAGGAACGGGTGATGACCGTCCTCGGCGGCGATGGCGGCAAGGCGCGGGTTGCCGCCATCGCGCTGCTGACTTCACCGGGGCTGCCGTTTGTGTACTACGGCGAGGAAATCGGCATGAGCGGCGCCAAACCGGACGAGCGCATCCGCACGCCGATGCAGTGGACCGGCGAACCGGGCGCAGGGTTCACGACCGGCTCACCCTGGCAGGCGCCCCAGAGCGATTTCCCGATGGTCAACGTTGCGG
>CALGYB010000051.1 GCA_937935075.1 uncultured Roseiflexus sp.
CCCCCCCCCCGCAGGGGGGGGGAAAGGGGGGGGCGCGCGCCTGCGCCGCGCGCACGATGCAATCGCCCCCCCTGCCCCCCCGCAGGGGGGGGGAAAGGGGGGGGCGCGCCTGCGCCGCGCGCGGCGATCGTTGACGCGCGCACGATGCAATCGCCCCCCCTGCCCCCCCCCGCAGGGGGGGGAAAGGGGGGGCGCCGCGCGCGCCGGCTATGACGGGCATAAACGCCCCCCCTGCCCCCCCGCATGCAGGGGGGGGCGGCAAGGTCCACGTGGCTGAAGCGGTTCATTACCTTTATGCTCGAAAGTACATAACAGGCTCTAATAGCGCACCTCTCTGCGCCTGTGCGCTTTCGCGTCCTTCGTGGAGTGTAAACCCTAATGCTCGTCCTCTCGTATCGTCCAGATCGCCCATGCCGATAATACATACGCCACAAGCGAAGCCGCCAGCACCGGCGTGAAACCGAAGGTCACCTGAATTTGCCCGCTAACCCACGCCGATGCCGACCAGCCGAGCGACCAGAGGACACTCATCAGGCTGATGGCGACTCCCCGCTGCTGCGCCGGCGTCAACTGCATCACCAGCGCGTCATTCAATGGGTAACTTGCAGCAATGAATGCGCCACGCAGCATGTACCCCGCCGCCACAATTGGCAGTAACGGCGTCAGCATCAGGACCACCGCAAACACTGCTCCAAAGCGCAGCAGGCTCGCCGCGCGCCGCAACCCCAAACGCGCAGCGACCGGCGCGCCCATGAGCGCCCCAAGCCCCATGCCCAGCGCTCCCATCGCCAGCATCACCCCGACGACCGCGTCGTTCAGCCCGAATACGGTACGGAAGAAGAGGTTCTGGAACGGTAGAAACAGACCACCGCCGATCCCCAGCAGAAGCGAGGGGAGTGCGAAGCGCACCAGACGCAGCGAAGTCGCCGGCCGCAGCGGTTCGGCGGCAACCACGGCGCTTGGTTCAGTCGCCACGGGGCTGGCACGAAACCCGATCAGCACCGGCGCCACCGAGACGCATCCCAGCACGACGACGACCGACAGCGCCAGCCGGTAGGCATCGGTGTCACGCGCATCGACGCCCAGCACCAGCGCCGCCGCGCCGGGCAGCAATCCGCCAACGCTACTGCCGACCAGACCGATGATCAACCCTGCCGATGCGTTCATACCGAATACTGCGGCTCGCTCCCCTGCACTGGTGATGCCCGTCAGCAACGGCACCACCGCCGTCAGCGCCAGTACATTCGCTGCACCCGCCAGAAAGACGAACAGGATCAGCGCCCAGAGTTGCGACACCATCAACAACAACGCATAGGCAATGCCAAAACTGATCGCTCCTGCCACAAGCAGCGTCCGAGCGCCCAAACGGTCAATCAGGACGCCGAGCGGCAATCCGAGCAACGCCCCTGCGCCGCGATACACCGTTGCCATCAGACCGGCAGTGTCGGCGCCATACCCCAGGCTTACCAGGTAGAAGTTGAAGAGCAGATCGGCAATGCTGCCAGCCAGCCCGAAAAGCAGACTGTGCGCCAGAACACGCCAGACCTGCGGCGAGATCCGCGCCATTGTCGAGCGAGCGCGAGCGGCGAATGAAAACACACATCCCTCTTTCAGCCGTACAGAACCCGTAACGTCTCTTCAGCACAGCGGTCCCACGTAAACTGTGCAGCGCGCTGATACCCGCGCTGGCGCAGATCCTGGCGCAGCGCCGCGTCGCAGGCGAGGCGCGCCAGACCTTCCGCAATGGCTCCGACATCGAGCGGATCGACTATCAGCGCGGCATCGCCTGCCACCTCCGGCAACGACGAACTATTCGACGTCAGCACCGGCGTGCCGCACGCCATCGCTTCGAGCACCGGCATTCCAAATCCTTCGTACAGTGATGGAAAGACGAACCCCAGCGCCTCGCGGTAGAGCGCCGGAAGATCATCGTCCGCCACATACCCGACGAACCGCACACGATGGGCAACACCACATTCGGCGGCGCGCTGCGCAATGCCTTCGCTGAGCCAGCCACGTTTACCGGCAATTACCAGGATCGGCGCAATGCCGGCGTCTGCCAATCGCCTGCTGGCATCTGCAAAGGCTTCGATGACCCGCACCAGATTTTTGCGCGGCTGCACCGTGCCGACGTACAGAAAATACGGTTCGTCCCCGCCAACAATCGCTCTTGCCCGCGCCGGGTCGGCAACCGGATGGCGGAACCGCTCCGCAACGCCATGATGCACGACCGTGATGCTCGCTGGTGAGACCCCCGCTAGCTGCACCAGGTCGCTGCGCGTGGCTGCGGAGACGGCAATAAGATGGCTGGCGGCGCGCGCGCTCCAGATCGTCGAAAACCGAAGGTAAAGCCGTTGCGCCGCAGTATGCGCCTCCGGGTAACGCAGATACCCCAGGTCGTGCACCGTCACCACGGTTCGCATATGGCGGACGAGCGGCGCGCCGAGCGGCAGCACGTGCGCCGGAATGAACAGCACATCCGGCGGACGCCGCAGCACCTCGCCTGACAGTCGCACGTGCGTCCAGAGGCGCGGCAGCGGGATGCAGCGCACCATCATATTCGCACCCAGCGGCGGCAGGCGCGCAGGCGGCTGATTACAGTAGAGAGTATAGGTATTGACGGTATCGCGCCGTGCGATCGCCGTCACCACTTCGCTCGTGTAGTGCTCCGTGCCAGTGCGCGCCGTCGTCGCCATCCGACTGATGTCGATGCCAATGTGCATATCTCCTCAGGTGACGGTCATCTCCGCCTGCCCTGACCCCTGTGCTATAATACTACCGGATCCGCGGCGCACCCGGCGTCTCTTGCATCTCCCTCTTCCCATACCAGGAGGACATGTTCAGTCATGAGGCTCTTCGACACACTGCGCGGTCAGAAAGCCGAGTTACTCATCCCGCGCGACCGTCCGCTCACCCTGTATGTGTGCGGCGTCACTCCCTACGATACAACGCACGTCGGTCATGCCCATACATTCCTGATCTTCGATGTACTGATCCGCTACATCCGTCACTGTGGCGGTACGGTTCGCTACTGCCAGAATACCACTGATGTCGATGATCCGTTATTCGAACGCGCTGCGCGCGACGGCATTCCCTGGGACGAACTGGCGCGTCGCGAAACTGAACAGTTTGTCAAAGACTGTCGGGCGCTCAATCTCATCCCGCCCGACTTTTTTCCGAAAGCGTCGGAAGAAATCGCCGCAATGATCCCGATTATCGCGCGATTGGTCGAATTGGGACACGCCTATGTGCGCAACGGCAACGTATATTTCGATGTCTCGACCGAACCGACCTACGGCGCAATGGCGCGGGTGGAAGGGTACGAAGAGTTGCTGGCGCTGGCAAACGAACGCGGCAACAACCCGAATGACCCGCTCAAAGACGACCCGCTCGACTTCGTACTCTGGCAGCGCAGTCGTCCCGGCGAACCGACCTGGCCCAGTCCCTGGGGAGAAGGACGCCCCGGATGGCATATCGAATGCACCGCGATGGCTACCCGCTACCTTGGACCGCAACTCGATATTCACGGCGGCGGGCGCGACCTGATCTTCCCCCACCATCCGTCTGAAATCGTGCAGACCGAACCATACACCGGTAAACGCCCATTCGTGCACTTCTGGGTGCATGGCGGGCTGGCGTGGCTCGACGGTCAAAAGATGAGCAAGTCGCTCGGCAATCTGGTATTCATCAAGGATGCGCTCAAACAGCACAGCGCCGATGCACTGCGCTGGTATCTGCTCTCCTTCCCTTATCGCAACGACTTTGAATACGTCCGGTCCGATGTACCGCTAGCGGAGGAGCAAGTCGAACGGCTCAAAGCGGCGCTCGCAGTGCAGGGCGACTCAAAGGGCGATCCGTTGAACCCGGAACCATTCGCTCAGGCATACTTTGCCGCGCTCGACGATGACCTGGACACGCCAAAGGCGCTGACACAGATCAGCACGTTGAGCGCCGCCATTCTCGAAGCAGCCGCCTCCGGCTACAATGTGGCCGGCGCTCAATCTGCGTTGCGTGAAATGGCGCGTGTCTTCGGTTTCTGGGCAGCGGCATAAGCAGAGGAGATCAGCGTGTCCAATCCGTATGCTCCCAACAGTGATGAACTGTCTGAATTGCTGCGTATTGGCGCAATCAAACTCGAACGAACGGCAGGCATCCCCACCTGGGAAGCGCAACCCGGTTCACGTCACCAAATGATCGTTGACCGGATCCGGGCGTCAATTGCGCCATTGGCGGACAGAAGCAGCGCGTGCATGTGTTACCACCTTGCCGACGTCGCGATCCGCTTCCCCGACGGTTCGCTCAAGCGGCCGGATATTGCCGTCTTTTGCGAACCGCCGCCAGCCCAGGATACAGCGCTGACCATCCTGCCCGTCGCGGTTATCGAAGTGATCAGCGCGGGATACGAATACAAAGACGTTGTGCTCAACCCGCCATTCTATCTGGGGCACGGATTGCGCGACGTCGTCATTGTCGATCCGCACGCGCAGCGGGTCACGCATTACACCCCAACCGGCGCATCCACACGTCCCTCTCCGACGACGCTAAACCTCGAATGTGGATGTTGCTGTGCCATTCCGTGAACGTTGCAACCGCCACCGACCGTGAATGGCCATCTGACCGGTTTGCTGTGCATCCTGCAAGCGCTCGCTATCCACGCCGGAGGAGTCGCTCCAACAACGGGCGCGTCTGCTGTATAGACAAGACGTCGGCACGCTGCTAAAAAGCGAAGGGGGTGCAGCCTGCAACATCTACACACCCCCTCCGCTCTGTTCCTGCGCAAGCGCAGGCTCACTATACCGCTCGCCGACTATCCTGTCCAGTGACAGCGCACAAGGAGACAGGGCAACGATCCATTGTCCGAGACGACTACTTAATCTCGACCGAAGCGCCCGCCTCGACCAGTTTTGCCTTTGCCGCTTCCGCCTCTTCCTTACTGACGCCCTCCTTCACCGGCTTAGGCGCGCCTTCGACCAGGTCCTTGGCCTCCTTCAGCCCCAGATTCGTCAGTTCGCGCACCGCCTTGATGACCTGGATCTTGTTTGGACCAATGGCAGACAGAATGACGTCGAACTCCGTCTTCTCCTCGACTGCAGGCGCGGCTGCGGCTCCGCCGTCACTCGCCGCAGGCGCGGCTGCGGCTGCGGGCATCATCATCCCACCCATCGGCATGACCGGAGCGGCGGCGGTCACTCCCCAGCGCGACTCCAGTTCCTTCTTCAATTCCACCAGTTCGAGGACGTTCAGCGCCTCGATACCCGCAATGACTGCCTCGACTTTTTCGCTAGC
Source organism: uncultured Roseiflexus sp. (assembly GCA_937935075.1). Lineage (GTDB taxonomy): Bacteria > Chloroflexota > Chloroflexia > Chloroflexales > Roseiflexaceae > Roseiflexus. Next base: position 5,287 of record CALGYB010000051.1, read on the forward strand.
CATAGATGTTGTTTCTCCTTATTGAGAATAGAAAGCGTCTCCACCGAATTCGCCGTGTTCCTGCGGATGATGCAGGGACATGGACGTTATGAAGTTGACGATGGCTGCAACTGATCGACACGCGCCTGAAGTGCGTAGAGAATACTCTTCGACGTAGCATCGAGCAGCTGGACAATATCATTGACCGGCGCAGCGATAATGCCCGCCAGACCGGTGACCGGCGCCGCCAGTCCGCCGAGCACCTGCGCACGCACTTCCTCTTTCGTCGGCAAACTGGCGACGGTATCGAGCACATTCTCCTTGAGAAGCGTTGTGCCGAGCAACCCGCCGCGCACCGTGATCTTTTTTGGACCACGGTTGAACTCATTGATCGCTTTGACGAACTTTGGCACATCGTCATACGCAAACGCCAGAGCCGTCGGTCCTTCGAGCAGCGGTTCAATCGCCTCGTGACCCGTCTCGCGCGCAGCGATCAGCGTCAGCGTATTTTTTGCCACCACAAATTCGGCGCCGCTGTCGCGCAACTTCTTGCGCAGGTCGGTCATATCGGCAACCGACAGTCCTCGATAGTCGGCAACAACGGTGACCTGCATGCGCTCGAGGCGCTGTTTCAGATCGGCGACGGTCTCGATCTTACGCTGGGTTGGCACTGATTTCACCTCCTTTCAGTCATAAAAAAACGCGGGTTGCCGCACACAAACGCAGCAACCCGCGAACACACCTATCGCGTCGGATCGGGAAGCTGCCTCGGCGGGCGGCACGCAGCCATTAAGCACACGCACCCGCTGTCTGCGGCGCTTACATTATTGACCTGTACGCCGAAACGAGTTCGGCAGTGCTATACGCGAGAGCAACTCCTCTTCATCAACCGTTTCAGGCAGCGGATTTCATTGCCTGCGCCGCCGACGGATCGACTCGAACACCAGGACTCATCGTACTGGCAAAAGTCACACTCTTGATATACGTCCCTTTTGCAGCAGCGGGGCGCGCGGCTTTGACCGCCTCCATCAACGCAGCGATATTGTCATAGATCTGCTGCTCGTTGAAACTCAGTTTCCCGACCGCCACGTGCAGCAGACCGGTTTTATCATTGCGGAACTCAACGCGCCCGCCGCGCACCTCACGGATCGTGCGCGGCAGATCCTCAGGCTGCACGACCGTCCCGCTCTTCGGATTCGGCATCAACCCGCGTGGACCGAGTTTACGCCCGATGCGCCCAACCTTCCCCATCATATCGGGGGTCGCAATGGCGATATCGAAATCGAAGAAATTCTCCTTATCGATCCGGGCGATCAGGTCATCGGCGCCGACGAAATCGGCGCCCGCCTCACGGGCAGCCTGTGCCGCTTCACCCTGCGCGAACACCAGCACCCGCACCGTCTTGCCAGTGCCATGCGGCAATGAGACTGTGGTTCGGATCGTCTGATCGGCGTGGCGCGGATCGATACCGAGCCGCAAATGCACCTCAACAGTCGGGTCGAATGTGGTAAACGACGTTTCCTTCAGCAATTTGATCGCTTCTTCCGGCGTATAGAGACGTTGCCGGTCGATCTTTTTCAGCGCCTCGAGATACTTTTTGCCGTGGCGGCGTGGCATAGCAGACACTCCTTGTGGTGCCAACGGGGGGCGACCCCTCCCACATACTCACGATTACTCAACGATCTTGATCCCCATACTGCGCGCCGTGCCGGCAATGATCTTCTCGGCGGCTTCGATGCTATTGGCATTCAGATCCGCCATTTTCTGCTCGGCCACCTGCCGCAGTTGTTTTGCCGTGATAGTTCCAGCGATCTTCCGATTTGGCGTACCGGAACCCTTTTCGACACCTGCCGCCTTGCGCAGCAAATCGGCGGCTGGCGGCGTTTTCAGCGTGATCGTGAACGAGCGATCCGAATAGATCGTCACTTCGACCGGGATAATACTCCCCGCCTGAGACGATGTCTTCTCGTTATACTCCTTGACGAACGCCATGATATTGATGCCGTAACCGCCCAACGCCGGACCGACCGGCGGCGCCGGCGTCGCCTTGCCGGCGGGCAGTTGCAGCTTCACGACCCCGGTAACCTTTTTGGCCACAGAGCGCTCCTTCGCACAACTATTCGACCAGGCGCGTCACCTGGAGGAAGTCCAGTTCGACCGGCGCCTCGCGCCCGAAGAACGAGACCAGCACCCGCACACGACCACGCTCATGGTCGATGGCATCCACGATCCCCTCGAAGTCGGTGAACGGACCATCCGTAATCTTGACCGCCTGACCAACCTGATAACTCACCTTCACCTTAGGCGCTTCCTGTTCCATCTGCTTCAGGATCGCCTTCACCTCATCCTCCTCGAGCGGCGTCGGCTTGTTCCCATGCCCGACGAAACTGGTCACGCCCGGCGTATTGCGAACAACATACCAGGAGTTGTCATTCATTTTCATCTGCACCAGCACATATCCAGGAAACACTTTTTTCTGAACTGTACGGCGCTGACCATTTTTGATTTCAATTTCTTCTTCAGTTGGCACGATCACATTGAAAATCTGATCGCGCATCTCCATCGTCTCGATACGATGGAGCAGATTCTGCTTGACTTTATTCTCATAGCCGGAATAGGTATGGATCACATACCAGCGACGATCATCATCACGTATATCCGACTCTTCCTGGATTGCCTGTTCTTTTTTCTCTTCAGCCACGGCTTTCCTCACCTCCGAAGACGCTAAAGCCCTGTAACCGCATTCTGCAGCAGCAGCAGCAGCCATGAGAAGAGGGCGTCCGCTGCAAACAGAATAGCGCTCATCACTGCTGATAGCAGAATAACAACAAGCGTCAGGCGGATTGTTTCTTCGCGGGTGGGCCAGACGACTTTGCGCATCTCCGCGCGCGACTCGCGCAGTGGTTGCACAATGGCATTCTGAAACGCGCGCGCCAGCGCATTTTGCGATTCTTTATCTTTGTCTTTGACAACCGTCATTATCGATCATGCTTTCTACCAGCAGACACACACTGCTGATACATAAATCAGGCGTCTACCAGGGCCCGACAGGAACGCAGGCCGCAGCAGACGCCTGGATTGCATTGCGCATCGTCTAATCGACAATCGCCGAGACGACGCCTGCGCCGACGGTGCGTCCGCCTTCGCGGATGGCGAAGCGCAACCCTTCCTCGATCGCCACCGGCACGATCAACTCCACAATCATCTCGATGTTGTCGCCCGGCATCACCATCTC
>CALGYB010000052.1 GCA_937935075.1 uncultured Roseiflexus sp.
CTTGCCCCCCTCTCCCACGAGGGGAGAGGGGGGAGGCGCCCCTCATCCCCCTTGCCCCCCTGCTCCCGCGAGGGGCGAAGGGGGGAGGGGGCGATGCGGCGCGTTTGCACAGGGCAAGGCGCCGCATCGCCCCTACGCCCCCTTATCACCCTTGAAACCCCATGCGCTGGATGGGGCGCTGGCGGCCTTGCCTCCCGCCTCTAGCCTCCCGCCTCTAGCCTCTTGCCTCTAGCCTCCTGCCCTGAAACTCCGTGCGCTGGATGGGGCGCTGGCGCCGCCTCGCCTATATTCAATCCCACAATCTGCACCCCCAGGCGGCGTGGGTCGTGGCTTGCGGGATCGTCGCGCGCAGGGATGAACGGCGGGGTCTGCACCCGCAGCAGGATGTGCCCGGTCGGTGAGTGCGGCAGGGTGCGCGGATCGGCGATGAGCATGATGGCCGTCGGTTCGTCGCCAGGGGTGATACAGACTGGCGTGGTGAATACCGCCTGGGCTGCGTCATCGGCGGAGTAGCCGGGTTCGGCGGCAAGCGCCAGGCAGGTTTCGCCGGTGAGCGCTGCCGGTCGCGTGCCGGCAGCAAGCGTCGCGGTAATGGTGAGCGGTTCGGTCGTTGGCGCAGGCAGGCGGAAAAGCGCGTCGCCGTCGGTCCAGGCGATCAGACGGTCGCCAATGCGCTCGGCGCGGTAGACGCCGCGCACCTGGTAGGCGTAGTCATCGGGGGTGATGCTGAGCGGCAGCGGTTCCGCCGACTGCTGTTCTTCGGGCAACAGGCGGTAGAGCGCAAAATCGAGGGTGAAGCGCTGGACGGCGGAGGGTTTGTGATCGGTTGGCTGTTCGTACTCTGGCAGGTCGAGTTGCAGCCGTCCTGCGGGTTCGAGCCGCCATCCCGGCAGGACGAGCGCGCCGCTTGCGCTAATCGCCAGGTAGAGCGGCCGTCCCTGGTCGTGCCAGCGGCGGATGTAGCGCGCCAGGTGCGATGCGTACCGCCCAGGGTCGCGGCTTTTCAGCGCAAATGCGTTAGTGCCAGCGGCGAAGGTGAGCGGTGTGGCGAGCAAGTCGGGGATGTCGCGCGCCTGCGCGAACGACGGCGCGCCGCCGCGCATGAGCACAATGGCGCCCGGATCGAATTGGTTTGCCATTGCCCCAATCTGTTCCAGCGCGCCAGCGTACTCGGTATGGCGGAACGTGGGGCGTCCGGTGACGACCAGGAACAGAGAGAGGGCAAGGGTGAGGAAGAGGCGGAGAACCGTTGAAGGTTGAAGGTTGAAGGTTGAAGGTTGAAGGTTGAGGGTTGAGGGTTGAAGGTTGGGCGACGGTGATTCGGGCGCGGGCGTAATGGGTGGAGCGTCAAGAGTTATAGAGGCGGTGCAATCCGCCGCCGGTACGGAGGAAGGCGGCGGCGTAGAGACGTTGCATTGCAACGTCTCCACCAAGGATCGCATGTTCAAAGGCATGCGGGCGATGGCATACGCGATGCCGATGGCGAACGCCGGGTAAACGTGCGGGACGTAGCGGCGCATGATGTAGATGTAGTGCTGGTCGCTGGTTCCGTAGGTCAGTCGCAGGAACACGACTGAGGTGACAGCGGCGATGACCAGGAAGAGCCAGGATGCTGAGTCGATGCGATAGACCAGCAGCGCCAGGCCGATGAGCGCAAGGGCGATCCCCGGCGGCGACAGGTACCACCCCAGGCGCACCAGGTTCGCCTGCGCTGCGCCGAACAAGTCGCGCAGCACGTAGCGATCACAGGCGCGCAGCGCGGTCAGGGTTTCCGGTGCAACCTTCGTTTGGTCGAGCAACCCATCTCGGATGACTTCCGGTATCGTGCGTCCATGGGCGGCTGCGGGCAACGTGGCGCGGCGCAGCGCGATGCATGCGTCGAGCGGCGGGGTCACGCGGCCGCGCACAGCGCCAATGGCGCGGTCGATCCATGCGGCAAGCGGATCGATATAGGCTGGCGTGGCAATCGGCGCACCGACGTACCCCTGCAATGTCAGGCATGCGCCCTGTGGGTTCGTCAGTTGTTCCGGGGACAGGCATGTGGGGAGCGCAGCGATGACCGACAGCGACAGGACCTGCGGGCGAATGAGGTAAGCATAACCGCCAAGCCCGATAACCGCAATGGCGGCGAGCAAGCGCAATGGACGACTCAGGCGCGCCAGCGGCGGCACGATGCGGGCGATCAGGTTCAGACGACGGATTGCAATCAGGGTAGCGACAATCACAACGACGATCAGCGTTTCGCTGCCGATACGGGTCCAGTTCAGCGGCGCATCGACCGTCGGCGGCATGCCGGCGATCGGCGGGCAGGGTTGCATCGTCAGGCGCGAGCAGGGGCGCAACAGATAGACCTGGCGCAAGGTCGGGGTGAGGAACGGCAGTGCGAGTGCGGCGGTGAGCGCAAAATCCTGGAGACGGGCAAAGAGCGTATCGAAAAAATAGGCGCGCGCCAGGAACGCGATCTGCAACCCGGCGTGCAGCAGCATGGCGCCTGTCCCTGCCAGCAGCGCGGTGTGTGGCAGCGTCCAGCGGCTTGCGAGCCAGGTGTAGAGCAGGTAGAGCGCCACCGGACCCAAAACGAGAAAGAATTCAATGCGCGTCAGCGCGAGTTGCCCGAACGTCAGCCCGGCGAGAAGGGCGAGGAATGTGGAACGGAGCGAGGTTGGATTGCAGGGCATATGCCATCGTCCCCCGAAGAGGCGGTGCAATGCACCGCCTGTACCGGGCGTCGTGTCGGGGTCGGACGTTTGTGGAGCGGTCTCAGGCGTTTCGCGGATCGCGTTGCTCGTCACACGACCGAAGGCGGCGGCAAAGGCGTAGAGACCGGCAAAGACGAGGAACTGCGCAGTGGTTTCGGCGGTGGTGTAGCGGCTGAACCAGACCTGAACGGCGTTGAGCGCCAGGAAGAGCGCTGCCAGGAGCGCCACCCAGGGACCGGCGAGGCGGCGGGCGAGCATGGCGACGCCCCAGACGCCGAGCAGACCGGTGACGGCGGGCGCGAGCAATCCGGCGTGCAATCCGAAAAACGCGGCGATCAGTCCAATCCATGCCGAGAAGAGGTGCAACCCCTGCGGCACGACGCGCCCACGCGCCAGGTCCCCCTGGTCGATAAAGAACCCGGCGGCGCGCAGGCGGGTGGCGATGAAGCGCTGCGGATTCTGCACGCCGAGGAAGTTGGTCTCTGCCTGGCGCGCTGCATCGGCGAGCGCCGGATCGGGTGACTGCTGATCGGCGGCGATCTGCGCCACCAGCGGGTCGGCGAAGGTGAGCGAACCGGTGCGCGCCATGATGAATCCGGCATTGGCATACACGCCAGCGTCGCGCACGCCAATGATCGTCTCGAAAGGGCGGGAGACGAGGAGGGCGAAAATGAGGAGGAGAGCAACGAGGAGCAGAGGCGTTGAACGTTGAACATTGAACGTTGAATGAAGCGACGTTGCATCGCAACGGCTCCTCACCATATCCCAACGTCTCCATACGTTCATGAGCCGGAGCGGAGCGCCGGGTGTGCGGCGGCGCCCGATGAACAGGGCAATGAGGCAAAGGGCAATGATGATAGCGGCATGCAGCGGCGCGGAGAAGACGCCGATCTGCGCCAGAGCGAACGCCAGCCATCCGTTGAGCAACGCGCCGATCAACGCATATTCAAAGTATCGTTCGAGCGGTTCGTCTGCGCGATATGCGGCGGGCAGCGCGTGGGAGATGATCGCGCCGACCAGGATGAGCGCCAGGATGATGAACGTGAGAATAACAAAGGTCACGTGGTTGAGAACCTCTGCCGATACGCGGCGCAATTCAACCGGGCGCCGCATTATAGCACGCAGCGGATATACTCTTGACAAGCGGATCATCAACCTCTATAGTGGCACGGGTGAGAGATTGCGGGATGTACCCTTGCACACCAATGCTGGAATGGTGATCTGGAACTGGACTGGATATGGGCGAAAAACTGGTGATTGTCGAGTCGCCGGCGAAGGCGCGCACGATTCAGAGGTACCTTGGTTCGGGCTACCGGGTCGAGGCGTCGATGGGGCATGTGCGCGATCTGCCGAAGAGCGATCTTGGCGTTGATCTGGAAGCGAACTTTGCGCCGGCATACGAGATTTCGCCGGGCAAAGAGAAAATTATCGCCACCCTGCGCAAATCGATCCGTCAGGCGGATGCCGTCTATCTGGCGACCGACCCGGACCGTGAGGGGGAAGCGATTGCCTGGCATATCACCGAGGCGGCGAAGATTCCACGCAGCAAGCCGGTCTACCGGGTGGTCTTCACCGAGATCACGCCTGGCGCAGTGCGCAGCGCCATGGCGTCGCCACGCGACATCGACCGCCGGCTGGTCGATGCGCAGCAGGCGCGGCGCGTGCTGGATCGTCTGGTAGGTTACAAACTCTCGCCGCTGCTGTGGGACAAGGTGCGGCGTGGGTTGTCGGCGGGGCGGGTACAGTCGGTGGCGGTGCGTCTGGTGGTCGAGCGTGAGCGCGAGATCGAGGCGTTCGTTCCCCAAGAATACTGGACTATCGAAGCGGACCTGTTGAAACAGAACGCGAGCGATGCGCAGCGCGACGCCTTCCGCGCCGTCCTGATCGAGCGCGCCGGCAAGAAACTCGAGAAGTTTGACATCGGCGCGGGCGATCAGGCGCAAGCGATTATTGCCGATCTGGAAGGCGCCGCATATGTTGTGCGCAAGGTGACGCGCCGTGATAAACGGCGTAGTCCGGCGCCGCCATTCACCACCAGCACATTGCAACAGGAAGCCGGACGCAAACTCGGCTTTTCCGCCAAACGCACCATGGCGGTGGCGCAGCAGTTGTACGAAGGCGTCGATATTGGCGGCGATGAAGGACTGGTCGGCCTCATTACGTATATGCGCACCGACAGCGTGAATGTGTCGCGCGAGGCGCAGGAAGAGGCGCGCGCGGTTATTCGTGAGCGGTTTGGCGAGGCATATCTGCCGCCAAAGCCGCCAGTCTACAAAACAAAGACGAAGGGAGCGCAGGAGGCGCACGAGGCAATTCGCCCAACCCTCAGCCGCCGCACGCCGGAACAGGTGCAACCGCATCTCACGAGCGACCAGTACCGGTTGTACGACCTGATCTGGAAGCGGTTCGTCGCCAGCCAGATGGAGGCGGCGATCTTCGACAGTACGACGGTGGACATTGGCGCCGGACGGGAGATCACACGCAGCGCAGGGAGCGACCCGTACACCTTCCGCGCCACCGGTTCGGTGCTGAAGTTCCCCGGTTTCCTGGCGGTCTACAACATCAGCCTGGACGAAGGCGAAGAAGACGAGGATAGCGAGCGGCGGTTGCCGTTGCTGGAGGAAGGGGAAATGCTCGATCTCCTGCAATTGCTGCCGGTGCAACACTTTACCGAGCCGCCGCCGCGTTTCACCGAAGCCAGCCTGGTAAAGGAACTGGAGCGTCTGGGGATCGGGCGTCCCTCGACCTATGCGCCGACGATTTCAACGATCATCGAGCGCGAATACGTCGAACTCGCCGATAAAAAACTTGTGCCGACCACGCTCGGTCGAGTCGTGACCGATCTGCTGGTGGAGCACTTTCCAAGCATTGTCGATTACGGCTTCACATCGGAAATGGAGCAGCAACTCGACGACATCGCCGAGGGAGAAAAGGAATGGGCGCCGGTGCTGCGCGCGTTCTACGAACCGTTTGAGCAAAAACTGGCAGATGCGCAGCGTAGCATGCGCAACGTCAAGCGCGAAGAAATCCTGACCGATCTGACCTGTCCCCGGTGTAACCAGGGTCAACTGGCAGTCAAGTTCGGCAGGAACGGCGAGTTTCTGGCGTGTAACCGCTACCCGGAGTGCGATTTCACGAGCGACTTCCACCGCGACAGCGATGGGCGCATCGTGCTGGACGCGCCATCATCGCCGGAGATGAGCGATGTCATGTGCGATGTCTGTGGGCGACCGATGGTGCTGAAGAAAAGCCGCTTCGGTCCATTTCTGGGATGCAGCGGGTATCCGGAGTGCAAGAATACGCGGCGGCTCGACAAGCAGGGGAAGCCGGTGCCGCCGCCGAAATCGACCGGCGTCACCTGCCCGAAGTGCGGTCAGGGCGAACTGCTCGAGCGGCGCGGCAAATTCGGGCGACCATTCTTCGGATGCAGCCGCTACCCAAAGTGTGACTACCTGGTCAATTCGCTGGATGAAGTTGCGCAATACACGCCTGATGCCGATGGAGCGTCGAAGCCGCAGGTGGAAGAACCGACGGCAACGGACGAAGAGGCGACTCCTGCCAGAAAACGGGTGAAGACCGATGCCAATGGCGCGGCGGCTGCCGGAAAACGGGTGAAAACCGATTCCAACGGCGCAGTTGCTGGCGAACCGACGAAAACGAAGGCGTCCGCCAATGGGAAACGGGCGAAAACCGGGGCAAACGGCGCGACTGCGGCGCCGTCGAAAAAACGGGGAACAGGGCGTTGAACGTTGAACGTGGGCAGGTCGAAGAGCGCCCCCGATCCTTAGAGGCGAGAGGGGAGAGGGGAGAGGCGAGAGGGGAGAGGCGAGAGGGGAGCGGCGAGAGGCGAGAGGGGTAAGGCATAGCGGTTCCTGGTTCTCATAGAGCGATCAGCCAAAACCTGGACCATCAAGGACGTGGAGCGGCTGACGTTGGCTGAGCCTGTCGAAGCCGACGTCAGCCGCAGGAGAGTCACCAGGGGCAAGTATTGGGCGACATCCGGTTGATCGCTCTATCAATTCTCGGTTCTCAGTTCTCGTAACCCTGGCACAGACTCGGTGATGCAACAGGACGTCGGCATCGCTCATGCGTGGTGCAAAAGGCGACGGGCGTGAATGACCAACAGGTCGTTGCGCGGTGGTGCGTTTTCGGGATAATGGAACGAGAAGGGCGCGAAATTCGCGTCCTGGCGCGGCAATGATTATCCCGGGAGCGTGGTTGTGGAGTTATTCAGTGAATTGATGCAGCGCAAGGCGCTGGTGGCAGCGGCGTTGTTCTTCGCCCTGGGAGCGGGCATCCTCGGGCAAACGGCGCTGGAGCGTCTGACTCCGCAGGGCGTGCAATCAGGACCCAACGAACCGGCGGCGGACGTTATCGACGATACGTTTGTTGAAGACAGTCTTGACCAGGATGTGCCGGCGCGCACAGCAACGCCAACGAGCGTGGCATATATCGTTGCCTATGTGAGTGGCGCCGTGCGCGCGCCGGATGTGTATCAGTTGCCGGTTGGGGCGCGGGTAAAGGATCTGGTGCTGGCGGCAGGCGGGTTGAGCGATGATGCCGACATCGAGCGGATCAACCTGGCAGCGCCGGTTGCTGATGGTCAGCACGTGCGGGTGCCGTGGCATGGGGATGGAACGACGGGTGTGGAGGCGACGCCTGAAGAAAGAAGCGCCAGCGCAGGTTCTGGGCGATTGCTTGATCTGAACCGGGCAACAGTTGCTGAACTCGATGCACTGCCAGGCATCGGCAACGTGCTGGCGAGTCGGATCGTCGAATGGCGCGAACGGGAGGGACCGTTTCAATCGGTCAATGATCTCGGCAAGGTGGATGGCATCGGTCCTGCATTGCTGGCAAAACTGACGCCCCTGGTGACCGTTGCCCCATAACAGAGCAGGAGCATATGCGCCGCACAAAAATTGTTGCAACGATTGGGCCGGCCAGCAACAGCCCTGAGGTCATCGAGCGGTTGCTGACCGCCGGGATGGATGTCGCGCGCCTCAACTTCTCACACGGAACCCACGAAGAGCACGCTCAACGGATTCAGATATTGCGCGAGATTGCCGTGCGCAAAGAGCGCCCTCTGGCGTTGTTGCAGGACTTGCAAGGACCGAAGATCCGCACCGGACCGCTGGTTGATCGCAAGCCGGTGATGCTACGCGCCGGCGACCGTTTCACGATCACGACGCAGCAGGCGCCGGGAACTGCGCGCATGGTCAGCACCACCTATGCCGCACTGTCACGCGATGTGCGTCCCGGAGATCGGATTCTGATCTCCGACGGGCTGATCGAAGCGCAGGTGGTGCGTGTTTCGGGTGATGAGGTTGAGACAGAAATCGTGGTTGGCGGGGAACTGCGCGAAAACCAGGGCATCAACCTGCCGGGGATCAACGTCAGTGCACCGGCGCTCACCGACAAAGATCGCGATGATCTGTTGTTTGGTCTGGCACAAGGGGTTGACTATGTGGCGCTCTCATTTGTGCGGCGAGCAGCAGACCTGGTGGAGATCAAGGCGCAGATCGCGGCTGCGGGCGCGTCTATGCCGGTGATTGCGAAGATCGAGAAGCCGGAGGCGTTGCACGACTTCGAAGCCATTCTGGAAGCGGCAGACGGGATTATGGTCGCACGCGGCGATCTGGGGGTCGAGATGCCGCCGGAGCAGGTGCCGATTGTGCAGAAGCAACTGATCGAAGCGGCGAACATGGCGGGCAAGCCGGTTATTACCGCAACGCAGATGCTCGACTCGATGATCCGCAACCCGCGCCCGACGCGCGCCGAGGCGAGTGATGTCGCCAATGCGATTATCGACGGCACGGATGCGGTGATGCTCAGCGGTGAAACGGCCACCGGCGCTTACCCGGTCGAGGCGGTGCGGATGATGGCGCGGATTGCGGAAGTCGCCGAAGCCAGCGGACGGCGCGGCGACCACAGCCACGAGATGCTGTGGCGCTTCCACGAGCAGCCGACGGTCGCAGCGGCAATCAGTTCTGCGGTGCAGGCAATTGTGCAAACATTGCCGGTGACTGCGATTGTGGCATTCACTATGAGCGGCAACACAGCCCGTCTGATGGCGCGGCAGCGGCCAAAGACGCCGATCTTTGCCTTCACTCCTTCCGAAGCGGTCTACCGGCGGTTGAGCCTGGTGTGGGGTGTGACGCCTATTCTCAGCCCATATGTGGATCGGCTCGATGATCTGGAACAAGCGGTGAGGGGCGTGTTAATCGGTCGAGGATATGCGCGCCCTGGCGAACAGATCGTCGTGACCGGCGGGCATCCGATTGCCACACGTGGCGCGACGAACTTCGTAAAGGTGATACGGTTGTGAGTTTCTCACCGCGTTTTTATCCTGCGCAGGGCGCAAGAATGGTATAGTGTCAGAGGTTCTGCACGTAATACGACCGAATATCGCCGGTCGCTGATGATAGGGACGCTTCTGTGCTGGAAACGGGATTGCCCGGATTACTGATTATTATGGCGCTGGCAATTATCCTGTGCGGTCCGGCGCCGTTGATTCATGGATGGAGATGGTTTCGACGCAGAGCGCAGGAAGTGATACGTTCTGTGCGTTCGAAGCCGTTGCAGGAAGAATGAGCCGTCATGCACCAGGTTTGTGCATTGCGATGGTGTACGGTCAGTCTGCTCATCATAGCGACGCTGCTGTCCATGGTTGTTCTGCCGGCGGCGCTGGCGGCTGAACCGACACCGACGCCGGCGGTTGCTGCTGCGCGTGACGAGAACCTGGCAGGACCGCTGATCGGTCTGTCGCTGGCGATGGCGTCGAGCGCACTGGCGGTCGGCATTGCCCTGGGGCTGCGACGGCGCATCGATGAGATCGGCGAAGAAGGCGATGCGCACAGGCAGGAGTGACGCGCAGAAACGGTTTCTACGATGTGCCGAAGTGTGCGTGATCCTGATGGCGTTCATGCTCGCAGCGACAGGCACGCTCCCGATCCAAACGGCGCCGCCGGCGATAGCGCAGGAATATTCGACGCCGGCGCCTGCCACGGTTCCGCCCGATCTGATGGGCATCGTCATCCGTGACCCCTGGTTTGATTTCGACACCAACCCCGCATTTCCCGGTCAGCCGAATAAGACCTTTCAGGATCGCATGGGATCGGCACTGGCGCAGATGGGTGTGCGCTGGGTGCGCCTCGATTTTCGGATTGCCGCGCCGCTCGATGCGCAGTTGCCGCCGGATTTCATCGAGCGCGAAATCGCCAAGAACGACTATTTCATCAATGAAGTGGCGCCTCGCCATGGCTTCAAGGTGCTGGGGTTGCTCGGTTTCGACCTGATTCAGGGTACGGATGCGCACGTGCTCAACACCGGTCCATTCACCGAAACGTCAATCTACGGCGGCGGCGTGAACCGCTACATGGATGAGTGGCTGACACGGGCGCTGATGATCGCAGACCGCTATGGCGAGCGGGTGGCGGCGTACCAGGTGCTGAACGAGCAGAACCGCCTGCCGCAGTACCTGCCCGGCGGACCGGCGGGCGATGGCATCGAGCCGGTCATCGTGGCGCGGATGATAACGAAACTGTACCGTTTTTGTCGTGGCATTCCGCCGCTGCCGCGCCCGGAGCCGTATCGCTGCGCCCACGCGGAAATCGTTGCCGGCGGGTTGCATCCGCGTGGCACAACCGACGGCGTAAGCGACCAGACGATCCTGACCGATGCTAACTATCTAAAGCAGATGTATGCGAGCGAGCCGTTCCAGATATTCAAGAATACCCACGGTCGCTGGCCCGTCGATGGCATTGGGTATCACCCGTACCCGGAGGAGATCCGTCTCTCGCCGAACGATGCGCTGGTCGACCGCGGGTTGAACCGGATGCGCACAGCGCTTGGAGAGGCAGGCGATCCGAATGTGCCGTTCTGGATTACCGAAATCGGGTACAACGTTGGGTTCGATGTGGACGGACCGCTCGGACCAATCCCGCCGCAGACCGAAGCAGGGCAGGCGGAGTTTCTGCGCGACATCTATGTGTCGCTGGCGGCGCGCGGCGATGTGGCGCACATTTTCTGGTTCAAGTACGAAGATTTTCCGCCGGCGGACGGACCGAATGCGCAGCGCTGGGGGCTGGTGCGTATTCCGTTTCGCGCGCCGCAGCCGGGTGAAAATTGCCCCGGCGGAGCATGCTACGCCATTGATGGCGAACCGGAACGCTGGCGTCCTGCCTACCTGGTCTACCGCGAACTCGCCGGATTGCCGGTGTACCGGCAGCATTTCCCGGTCATGGCGCGGTGAGGGGCTTGGGTGCGTCCCCACGGGTGTAGAGTTTTTTGGATGCGAGGGGTATTTGCCGCGTCTCGAAGCCTTTTTCTTCCTCACCCCCCTGCCCCCTCTCCCGCGTCCCCGCTTGCGGGAGAGGAGGTGTGCAAGAAACGCTTGAAACGGTCGCAATACATATCGATAGCGCCAGCGGCGCGAAGGAACGCCTCTGGTTCAAGATCATCCGGGTGGATCACCACGCGATGTTCCTGCAAGTCGAGCAGTGACCAGGTTCCAGCATCGGGATGCTCATAGAAAAGGGCAATATCTAGCGACTCCAGGCGCATTGCCTGTTTCTTCATTCGAAGATCCATTCATAAACGGTTTCTGTCACCTTTGACAATGGGAACGGCGCGGTGGCGGCGTTGTGGTCGCCAGGGGCGAAGACGGTGTTAGACGGTGTTACTGCGCGCCTTCCCTGCTGACGCACGCGGGTGTCCCTGGTCTTCTAACAAGGCGCCGGGTGCATGGTACTACAAGACCCTGATGACAAAATATTCATAGTGTGCGGTTCAGATATCGCGAGACGGGAAGTCATGCTATAATAATGATAAGCATCTCAGTAATGCTTTGCGATAGTGGTGTGATGGCTGATGCCGGAACAATGAAATGGAATGAGCGAACGTGTACGAAGGGGGATGGTTGTGCCTATTCAACCGGTGTTTCGACGAGCGTGGACGCAGATGCGCGGAAGGGTGCTGCGGCGCATTCTGCTCTTTGTATGCGTATGCGGATTGTTCGGCAGCGGAACGATGGCGCTCTCGCAGTCTTCGGCGCCGACGAACGCGCTTAATCTGATACAGGACGGCGGTTTCGAGCAGAAAGGCGAGGGCTGGGAAGTGTGCGGCAATGTGGTTCTGATCGATGCTCAATCGGTCGGCGCCGAGTTCGTCTATTCAGGACGCTATGCCATTTGGATGGGCAGGGATGCTGATGGCAGCGGTTGCCAGCAACTGCCCGATCTGACGACGCCAAAGCAGATATTGACTCAGCAGATCAGCATTCCCGCAAATGCCGACGCCGTGACCGTTTCCTTCTGGTTTCGCGCCGCCGCAGGTACGTCGGTCGATGTGTTCCTGGCGGAAGGTTTGTACCAGTTTGATCCGAACCTGAATGGCGTCAAGCTGGGATCGTTCGCAACCGACCAGCCGCCGGGGTGGCAGTTGTATCGCACCGTACTCCAGGGTGATCGTCTCGATAGGGTGCGCGGCAGGACGCTGCGGTTCAGCATTGTGATTCAAGGTCGCACTGATGTCGGACCAGACACGGTCTTGCTGATCGATGATGTGCGGGTCGTTGCCGCTGATGAGCGCACTATTGCATCGCCCCTGCCGCCGGCGCTGCGCGGCGACGGCAGCCGTCCGCTGGCGGTCGTCCGTCGTGAGGGGCAGAGCCGCTGGTTGTATCGCATGGACACAGACGGCGGCAACGTCCAACTGATCTATCGCGGGCTGCTCGGCGATGTACGACATCCCGCGTGGTCACCCAATGGCCAGCGCATTGCTGTGGTTGACAACAATACCTGGCCCTGGCCCGCGCCCGACCCCGATCCGCAGAATAACCTGATTGCGTCTGCGGTCACTGTGCTGAACGCCGATGGCAGCGACGCAAGACAGATCTATCAAACGCAAAGCCGGAAGGGATCGCGTTGTCCGTTCGTTCCGACTCCTGGAGAACGCAGTGAAACCCCATCCTTCATCCTCCGGGTTTCCGGGGTTCAGTGGATGCCGGATAACAATCGAATCGTTCTGAGCCAGACAGGGTTCGGCGTCTTTTGCAATGGAAGTTTTGCGCAGGGCGGACGATCCGATATTCTCAGCGTTACTCCCCCCTCAATCGCTCCCTCGACTCTGGCGGAGCACGCGACGCGACCAAGCGTCAATCGTAATGGACAGGTGCTGTTCGATGGTTTTGATCTCTCATCGTCGCGCAACAATCGCGCCGATGGGGTGTGGGAAGCCACCCCTGGCGCCCAGCCGCTCGAAAGACGGTTGCTTACCAACAATGCCGACCGCGAACCTGTATGGGCGCCGGATGGCGAACGCTTCGCCGTGGTGCGGGTGACGACCAGCCCTTCGGCGGATGTGAGTGATCGCACGTTTGCGATCATGCTCTATAATCTCCAGCGTCTCAACAATCCACGCATGCTGCTATTCGCCGATCATGGTCGACTCATCAGCAGTTTGAGCTGGTCGCCGGATGGGCTTTACCTGGTCTATACGCTCGCGCAGTTCGATGGCCGAACCGATATCTGGTGGCTGGATGTATCGACCGGTGCGACGGGACCGGTTACCACGGACGGGGTTGCGCTCGAGGCAGTGTGGCGTCCTGGGTCGACAAATCGCGTGTTTCTGCCGCTGGTCGTGCGGTGAAGGCGGGTAGGGAAGCGAAGGGCGCCGCCCACACAGGACGCACGGGAGGAATGTGCGCTGCTGGAGGGGAGCAGCAGCGCACATTGTCATGCGGTAGCCCGACGTGTTGCTCTAATACTAATGTGCGGATCATTCGTACTATACTGCGCGGAGCGCGCGGCAGGACGCTGGGGCGCTGCGGGCGAAAGCCCTCGCTGAGGACGCGGTTCGACTATGCTCACCGCAGGCGGTTCGACTATGCTCACCGCACGTGCAAGCCCCGTTGGGGCTGCTGCTGCCAGGGCGATGTGGATTGTTACGCCTTGGGAACCGGGCGTCTGACTGACTGCAAGTTAGTATAAGCCGGTCGAAGTGCTGAGCGCACGAAGAGCGCTGCCGCGCCTGTGCCCTGGCGTTTACGGCGCTTGACAGCGACACCGCAGCGTGGTATCTTATCCTCCCGTGAGTGCAGAGTAGCGCGTTGTGCGCTGGTGTGGTACAATACAGTCAGGGGCGTATAGCTCAGCAGGTTAGAGCGCGATCCTGATAAGATCGAGGTCGGTGGTTCGAGTCCACCTACGCCCACCAGATAAGCGGAGAATTGAGATACGCTCAATTCTCGCTTTGTTTCGGGGCGGTAGCTCAGTTGGGAGAGCGGCTGCTTTGCACGCAGCAGGTCCGGGGTTCGAATCCCCGTCGCTCCACCAGAAAGACGCCATCGGGAAATGAACCGGAGCATTGATGCTCCGGTTTTTTATGTTCCGCACTTCGACTTGCTCAGTGCAGCGCGCTTCGACTCGCTCAGTGCAGCGCGCTTCGACTTGCTCGGCGCACCGCCGTGTATCAACGGAACGGCGGGGAGGCAAGCACGCCGCCAGCGCCGAGGTTCCAGACCTTGTTTGGTCCGCGGTCGAGGTTGATGACGGTGTTCGGTCCCAGGTTGCGGTTGTAGATGTCGCCGTAGTTGCCGACCTGCTTGATAATCTGGTAGGCGAAGTCGTTCGGCAGCCCCAATCCCTCGCCGAAGTTTCCTTCAAGTCCGAGCAAACGTTTGATGCGCGGATCGGCGGTGCTGGTGCGCAGGCGATCAACATTGCGCTGATCGACGCGCAGTTCTTCGGCATAAATCGTGGCAAAAACCGTCCAACTGATCACATCGAGCCACTGATTGTCGTCGCGGGCAATGACAGGACCGAGCGGCTCGCGTGAGATGCGGTCGCCGAGGATGACGTGGTCATCAGGGTTTTTGAGTTGCTGGCGTTTGGCGGCGAGCTGGGAACTGTCGCTGGTCACTGCGTCGCATTCCCCTTCGTCATAAGCCGGGTAGAGTTCGTCTTCGCCGTTGAGGACGCGAGCGGTGAACTGAATCCCGCGCGCAGCAAAGTCGTCGTTGAGGTTCTGCTCGCTGGTCGTGCCTTTGGCGACACAGATAGTCTTGCCTGCCAGGTCTTCCAGTTTTGTAATCCGGTCTTTGACTCGCACCATGAAGGTCTGACCGTCATGGAATGTTGTGGGACCGAATGCCAGCCCGCTGATGTTGCGCCCCAGCGTCCATGTTGTGTTGCGGAACAGGACATCGACGCGCCCTTCACGCACGGCGTCGAACCGGTTGTTGGGTCCGGGTCCGGTGACAAGCGCAACGAACTCCACTTTTGTCGCGTCACCAAAGATTGCAGCAGCGACGGCGCGGCAGAAATCGACATCGAAGCCGCTCCACGTCTGGCGCACATTGTCGTAGAAGCCGAAGCCCGGCAGATCGGCGTTGGTTCCGCAGATCAGGTAGCCGCGTTCTTTGACGCGCGCCAGGATTTTTTGCGGCGCCGGCGTGGGTGTAGGGGGCGCAGCGGTTGGAGAGGTCGGAGGTGGGACCGGCGTGTCGGACGGCGCGAGCGTCGGCGATGGGGTGTTGTTGGGCGCAGGAGTCGCCGGACCTGGTGGAACGGGAGTGGCGGTTGCGATGAGGATGATCGGTGCGGGTGTCGGCTGGCCGCCGAGCAGTCCGCCGAGGTTGTCGCATCCGGCGAGGATAAGCGTCAACAAGGCAAGGATGATGATTGTGACGCGAGCATTGGACGGTCTGTGCATGGGTCAAGGCTCCTCCTGTGGAATCTGTCGAGTGCATGGTAGCATATCGCGGGGTGCGGGTGGGAAGGTCGTTACGGGTTGCACGTTGAACGTTGCAGGTGGGAAGAAGGCGTGGCGGCGTGCCGCCCGATCGAGCGTCGGGCTGGGCGTCGCCCGACGCTGAAGCGTCGGGCTGAGGGAACGAAGGGCGCTGAAGCGCCCTCCCCGTGGCGGGTTGGCAGGCGTGGCGGCGTGCCGTCCGGCGGCGTGTCGCCGGGCGCCGTGTCGTCCGCCCGTGTTGCCCGGGGTTGGCGATCTGGAGCAGAGGCAACACGCGCGTACGGTGTCTTTCCTGCGTGGCTGCACCCGGGTCTTGGGACGTTTTGACATCCAGGTGTTCTACGCCGATAATCCTGCTATCCCAAAATTGCTGGTTTGTGCTGCGACTCTTTTCTTTTACCATCCACAGGAGGCATCCGATGACCTGGCACACATATCTGAATGAACAGCAGGACCGGTTTCTTGCTGAGTTGCTCGATTTTCTCCATATTCCAAGCGTGTCGGCGCTGCCGGAGCATGCGGGGGATGTGCAGCGCGCTGCGGAGTGGGTGGCGGAACGGATGCGCGCCGCTGGCATCGAATCGGTGCAGGTCCTGCCGACCGGCGGGCATCCCGTTGTGTATGGCGATTGGCTCCACGCGCCTGGGAAGCCGACGGTGCTGATCTACGGGCACTTCGACACGCAGCCCGCCGATCCGCTGGAGTTGTGGGACCATCCGCCGTTTGAGCCGGTGGTGCGCGATGAACGGGTGTATGCGCGTGGCGCATCGGACGATAAGGGAAATATGTTGCCGCCAATCCTCGCGGTTGAGGCGTTGTTGCGTACCAGGGGCACGTTGCCGGTGAATGTCAAGTTTTTGTTCGAGGGTCAGGAAGAGATCGGCAGTCCGCAGATTCCGGCGTTCGTGGCGTCACACCGCGAGATGCTGACGTGCGATCTGGTGGTGAGCAGCGATGGCGGGCAGTGGAGTGAGACCGAACCGGTGATCCTCACCGGTCTGCGTGGTGGGTGCGGCGTGCAGATCGATGTACGTGGTCCGAATCGCGACCTGCATTCCGGCCTCTACGGTGGTGCGGTGCAGAACCCGATCCATGCGCTGGCTGCTATTCTGGCGTCGATGCGCGGCGCCGACGGGCGCATTCTGGTCGAAGGGTTCTACGATGCGGTGCAGCCGCTGACCGATGATGAGCGACAGCGGTTTGCCTCGGTTCCCTTCGATGAAGCCGCGTATATGGCAGACCTGGGGGTGACGGCGTTGTGGGGGGAGGCGGGATACACGGTCTACGAGCGCACCTGGGCGCGCCCCACCCTCGAAATCAATGGGGTCTGGGGCGGGTTCCAGGGCGAAGGGACGAAGACGGTGCTGCCCGCCGAGGCGCATGCCAAGATTACCTGCCGGCTGGTTGCCAATCAGGACCCGGCGACAATTGTGGAGTTGCTCAAGGCGCACGTGCAGCAGCATACGCCGCCGGGTGTGACAGTCACGGTGACGCCGCTGAAGTTTCTGGCGAAGCCGTACCTGATGCCGTTCGATCATCCCGGGAACCGCGCCGCGCGTGATGTGCTGGTGCACATGTACGGTCGTGAACCGTATGAGGTGCGCAGCGGCGGCAGCATTCCGATCTGTACCATTTTGCTGGACGAGTTGGGGGTCTACACGGTCAATTTCGCGTTTGCGCTGGAAGATGAGCGGCAGCACTCGCCGAACGAATTCTTCCGCCTGAGCAGTTTTCGGCGTGGGCAGGAAGGATACTGCCTGCTGCTGGAGCGGCTGGCGGATGTGGAGGTGGGGGTTAGGGGTTAGGAGAACCGGGAGCCAGGAATTGAAAACCAGCAGTTGACGTCGCTAAATGGCGACGATGTGCTCGTCTTATCTCAACACAGGCGCATACATATAAGATGATTTCGGGAGCGTAGCCATATGAAAGACGTGCAGAAACCAGATCACATCAGCCTCAATACCCTGATTGGTCGGTTGCGGGAAGGTCGCTACGTCATTCCAGACTTTCAGCGCGAGTTCGAGTGAAAACCCTCGGATATTCGTGAGCTGATGCGATCAATCAATTTTTCAGGGGTAGCAATGTGTAGATGCACAGTGTGTTTTCGGTGTCGCCTCGTCCTTACTTTCTCGCACCCCTCCTGACCAGGGGAGCGAGGTGGACTGCAACACCTCGCGTGTATCTGTACCCGGCAACCTTCCCACCTTCAACGTCCTACCCTTTCACCTCCGGCTACACCACTGCGCCAGCGCGGCATGCCATTCCGTCTGAAGCGCCACCAGCGACGGTGCGCCGGCTAGGGCGGGTACGTCGCTCTGGCGGTAGGCGCCGGCGCGGAAGGCGTCCGCAATCGCACGTATGGCGGACGGGCGCTCCTGGCTCAAAAAGGTCACGAATGCCCACGCCTCATCATACGCGAATGTGCCATACTGGTCGTATCCTTCGCGCTGCGCGAGCAAGCGCGTCAGGTCGGGAGGAACGGGGCGTGAGCAGATGCGGTCGAGCGCGGCGCGTGCGCCGGAGCCGGGGTCGCTGAGGCTGGCGAGGTATTCGGCGATGCCTTCGTCGAACCACCCTTTTGGTTCGGCATGGTAACCGGGATCGTGCCAGCCGCCGGGAAAGAGGTGTCGTCCGGTCAGGTAGTGACCGAACTCGTGGGCGATGGTTTCGTCGGTGGTGTTGAGGCTCTCTGCGGTGTCGCGTTCGTAGGTGGAGAGGACGCTGTCGCGCTCGATATAGATGCCATCGACGTCGGCGCCGAAACCGACGAATGCCAGCATGTACTCGCGGAAAACACTGCGGTTGGCGAAGATTTTAATGGTCAGCGTGTCGTGCGGATCGCCAGGCACGGGATCGGTGGCGCCGGTCAGGTCGAAAAACGCAGTGCGCAGGCGTTCCAGCCGTGCGGCAATGGTGAGAAGGTCCGTGTCTGGTGCGCCGGCGCAGATCCGTACCAGAGACTGATCGATGCACGATGGGAGATGAATCGCCTCGAACTCTGCCCGCAATGTGGTGAACCGCTCGCCGCCAAAGCGGTCGAGGGCGCGGGCAAGCGCTGCGCGTGCGGCGAATGGTCCTGGTGAGGTTTCAGGAATCCCGGAGATGAATCGTCCAGCATGGATGGCAGGAGGTGCAGATGGAAGCGTATCGGCTGGCGCCAGGCGCGCGGCTGCGTTCCAGGCGTCTTCCAGGGCTGGAGTGATGCGCGCGCGCGCCGCCGCGTCGAGTTGATCGTCGCGCAGGCGCGCAATGGCGTCGGCGGCGCGCGCGCGCACGCCGGGTTCGTCGGATTGCAGTCCTGCCAGGAGAAATGCCAGGTCGTCGTCGCTGAGCGGTCCGGCGCGGGTGGCGATCAGGCGCGTGGCGGCGTATGCCGCACGGGTGCGCAGGTTGGCGCCACTGCCAGGAGTGAGCGCAATAGCGGTAATTGCAGGTTGTGCGTCGTGCGCCGGAAAGAAGAAGGTATCGAGAATCCAGATGGCGTCAGCGCGCACACCGTCATGCGGGTCGGTTTGGAGCAGCGTCAGCAGATGGGGGCGCAACGCAGGTGCGGCGCGCGCCACGATCCGGTATGCCGTTTCGTTCGGTGGACGCTCTGCCATGCGACCGATGACGCGCAGGGCGTTGCGCCGGGTCAGACTGTGAAAGTCGGGAGCGGTCAGGGCGATCAGACGTTCGAGAGTCTGGTCATCGGCGATTGCAGCAAGGGAACGTGCAATCTCTTCGGTGCAGTCGTATTCTGATGCGTAGAGCATTATGATGAGCGAGTGTGGTCCGGTGTGATGAACGCGCGGACAGGCGGGGGTGGATGGAGGTTGCGGCGGTTGCGGCGCGGCAGTGGTGAGGATGAGGGCGAGGAACAGAATGACCGGTGTGGTGCGAAGCATAGGGGTTAGGGGGTAAGGCGAATGACGGCGAGACGGTGCGCTGCCTCGAAGGTGACTGCGCCGCGGCGGGAGCGGTTCAGGAGCCATACAACATAATATTCGTCGGTTGAATAGATCGAGTGAGATGAACAGAACGAATTGCCTGGCTGGTTGCCGGGCACGCGGCAATTCGGCGTATGGGTGGCGAAGGCGCGTATGTGAAATGAACCCAGCGTCAGGTTGATGTGCGGTGCATCAATGACACGACGTTGCATTGCGCCGATGCCAATGATACCTGCCATGAGCGTTGTCGCCAGCAAAGCAACCAGCGTGATTCCTATCCAGCGCATGTGCATTGGCGACCTCGCCTTCCTGCCGTTTTTTCACCACAGAGCCACAGAGAACACCGCGAAACATCGAATTCGCCCTTCCGCCTTCGCCCCTTTCACCGGCGCGTCCTCTCGCCCCTCGTCTCGCGCCTCTTGCTCCTTACCTGTTATTGTACCTGAGAAACGGGTCGAGTAACGGCGAAACGATCGCCATCCTTGACGCTCACCCGACAATCTTCTATCATACCGTAATGCCAGGGTATGGCGAGGAGGCGATATGCGCA
>CALGYB010000053.1 GCA_937935075.1 uncultured Roseiflexus sp.
AGGCGAGCGGCGCGACCCCCGCGCCCGTCGGACGGCAGGGGGGTGAGCGGCAAGGGGCAAGAGGCGAGCGGCGCGACCCCCGCGCCCGTCGGACGGCAGGGGGGTGAGCGGCAAGGGGCAAGAGGCGAGCGGCGCGACCCCCGCGCCCGTCGGGCGGAATGAACCGAGAACTGATACTAACTTGCGGTCAGTCAGACCAGATGTTCGAGTGCCCGGTTCGCAAAGCCTAACGATCCACAACATGCTTTGGCGGTTGTGGACGCATGACTGCACATCGGCATCAGCAGCCCCGGCGGGGCTTTCACTTGCTCAGCGAGGGCTTTAGCCCGCAGCGCCCCGGCTTCCCGCTGCGCGCCACGGCAATAATGGTTCTTGAATCCGTATTCCGCTAGCCACTCGTCCGCCCGACGGCTAAAGCCGCGGGCTATTGCCGCCAAGCCCGCCTGCGCAGGCTTCACCGGGCGATACCGGATTCGTTTCTCGAAAACCGTATATTGTACGAATGACCGCACGTGAGTATTAGATACGACGCGCGTTGCTGTGACCGTTTTTCCCTCACCCCTCCACTCCCTTCTCCCACAAGCAATGCGCTGAGCGACGCGCTTTTGGGTAGGTGAAGGCAGTGCCTTCGCCTACCCGATCGACTTTTTCAGACACGCTCTCAGCATTCCGGCGGCGCTCGCAACCGATAGACATTGGCGTATGGTTCATCGATCAGCAGGTCAACCGGCATTCCGGCAACACTCTCCGGTTGACCAACGAAATAGACCGGGCGACCGGGGTAGCGACGGTACGCCCGTTCGAGCCACGGGTCGTCGCCTGGCTCGACGACGTCCACCCAGACATCCGGGCGCACGCCTTCCACGACGCGCAGGTAGAGGAGGGTGGTTCCCTGTTCCCAGTGGGTGATCACGACGGCGTTGGGCGGAAGGGCGGACAATGTTGCGGTCCCGAACTCGCGGTAGAGCCAGAGATGCTGTTTTGCCGACACCCGATAGCGCGTCGCGCCCCACCCTAGCGTTAGCGCGAGCAGGAGCGCGAATATCACAGGATAGCGCCAGCGCGCGCGCAATGACTGCCGCCAATGAACGACCATATCGGCGCCGACCGCGATCCAAAGCGCCCACGGCAACAGCATCGGCAGGGTAAACACCGGGGCGTCGCCAACCGCCGGACCCAACAGCAGAAGATATGCCAGCGTTGCAAAGAACACCCAGGCCGCCGTCCGCCAGACCCACACCGACTGTCGGCGGAACGCAACGCTTCCCGCCAATCCCAGGAGCACGCCGACCGGTCCGAACTCGAACCACAGTCGCCTGCCGACCATCTGCAAGGTAGCGACGAGCGAACCAGCGTCCGGCACTCGAAAAATGCCCCGCCGCACCTCGCCGCCGGTCAACAGGTCGATCACCTCTTGCCACGATTGCGGCGCTCCCCAGAAATAGTGGTGTGGCAGCCCATAATCCATGCCGTTGAACGGACCAAAACGGGCAAACTGCGCCAGCGGATAGAGCCATGGCGTCATACCGGCAAGAAAGGCGAGGCTGACCCAACCGGCGGATGCGGCCAGCGGGCGTAACGGCGTCCGTTTTCTCTCACGCCATACCGTAGCAACAAGTCCAGCGGCAAAGAGCGGCAGCGTCGTGATGGCAAACAACCCGTGATGGGTCAGACCAAGACCGGCGATCAGCGCCGCAGGCGCCAGCCGCTTCAGACCCGGCGGCGGCGCGCCGTCCCATGCCTGCTGCAGCAGCAGCGCCAGCGCAACGATCAGCAGCGCCAGCAACGCATAAATTTCCGCAATCGTGGCAGCATGCCACAACCCCGGCGCAAGACCGAGCGCCAGGGCGCCAATAAGCGCCGCCCACGGACATTCAACCACGCGCCGCGCCAGCAACGCAAACAGTGCGACCGCCAGCGCCGCGCACACCGACGAAACCGCCGTCACACGCCACGCCAGCGTGCCAAATGGCAACGCAACGGTTGCCAGATAGCCAAGGATTGTCGCCAGCGGATAGGTTGTCGGATGCGGTACGCCGAGGATGACCGATGCCAGTTGAAACTCCGCCGAGTCGCCAGAGAGCACGTCGGGCGCAGCCGTCCGGCCGTACAGGAGCAGAAATGCGAGGAACAGCAGGAGAGGCGACAGGACGACACGTGCCGTGATTGTCCGACGGTTCGAGCGAGGCGACGTCATTGGGCACTGGCGTTTGCGCTGGCGCAGGCGTAGAGTATCTCGATCAGATGTTGCCCGTGACGCACCAGATCGGGAAGCGGGATGCACTCGTTGGCGCCAAAGATTGCACTAGATGGACGCGCGACGCCAATGGAGGCAACCGGAATACCAAACGCTTCGCTGAAATAGAACAACGGCATACTGAACGGGCCACGCGGCAGAACAGTCAGCGGCGCTCCGTGGATATACCTGCCGACATCGCTGACCAGTCGCACGAAGGGGTCATCGATGGGGGATTGAGCGGGAGGGTACCCGCCGGGCAGGCGTTCAACCAGGATGTCGGTCAATCCCTTCGACGCCAGGTGCGCCTGTAGCGCCTCAACGACCATCTGAGGGCGCTGCCGGGGCACAAGTTGAAAGTCCAGTCGCGCGACGACGCTCCGCGGGATCGTCGGCAGATCGCTGACCGGCTCGATCTGCAGCAGATTGATATTGCACGTCGGCAGAGTCACTTCCGAACGCACCAGCGGCGCACCGGTCAATCCTAAAAGGAACTGATCGATGTTCCAGGCGCTGCGCCGCTCTGCCTCATCAGCGAATACCGTGCGCAGGATACGGTTCTCTGTGGTTGTGGGACCATCGATGGCATCGTAAAACCCGCCGATCAACACTTCTTCCTGGTCGGTCTTAATCTGGTTGAGCGCCCAGATCATGCGCCAGAGCGGATTGGGCACGCTGGCTGCCATGCCTGCGGGCAAGGCTTCCTGCGACTGCTGCAACCGCAACGTCACCTGCACCAATCCTTTTGCGCCGCTGTAGCAGAATGGTTGCCCGCTGGCATCGCGGTCGCCCCCGCTGGCCAGGCAGGCGTCGGCTTTGAAGAGCGCTCGTCGATCGGCGATGAGCGAACCAAGCGAAGGGCTGCCGATCAAAGAGTCGCCCTCGGCAACCACCACGACGCCGCACGGCAATTCGCCTTCTGATTCGATCAGCGCAGCGATTGCATTCAGGTGAGCCGCCAGCGGTCCCTTCCCGTCCGCCACGCCGCGCCCATACACGATGCCATCGCGTTCCGCCAACTGAAAGGGATCGTGGCGCCAGGCGCGCCAGGGACCGGGAGAGGGCGTATCGTAGTGATGATAGAGCAGCACGGTGTATGGTTGACGCCCGCCACGCCAGCCAACGACGATCGGGGCGCCTGACGTCGGGCGCACCTCGACGGTCAAACCGCGACGGCGCATCATGGTTGCGATTCGCGTGGCAACGATGCGCAGATCATCCGCCTGACCGGGGCTGCCTGCCAGGCTGATGAGTTGATCGAGATCGGAGATGAGTTGATCGGTTGAGATAACGGCCGGCTCAGTCACAGAAGCGCTCCGCCGCTGACGAGAATGTAACCGATTATAGCACGTCATACAACCGTTGATAAACGGTTATTGGACAAATCGGCGCAACCCTGCTACACTCCTCACACGTATGATCCGACGACAACCTGAACGTTGGCGACAACTGGTTCTAACCCTGGCAATGGCGTGCATGGCGCTGGCCGGGTGCACGGTCGAAGGCGGCGTACCAACGCCGACGCCTGCACCGACCACATCGGCAATCGCTCCTATTCCCACCAGCGCGGTGATCGCTGCACGCATCGCAGAGCGCAGCGATACCTGGATGATCGGGGCGCTCGACCTTCCATCCGACCTGTACCCCTATCCGCAATCCGCCGCCACCCGCCGGACAACGGCGTTGATCACCGAGTTGCTCTTTCCATCGCCAATTCTGACCTACGATTACGGCTATACCGTGACGGGCGTGCTCGAACGCACCCCCTCGCTTGAAAACGGCGACGCGGAACTGCGCAAGGTCGATGTCTACCTCGATGCAACCGGCGCAATTACGACCTCGGTGACCGATGTCGTCACACAGGTCGATCAACTGGTCATCACCTTCCGCTGGAACCCGCAGTTGCGCTGGTCGGATGGAACGCCAGTCACGGCGGATGACTCGGTATTTGCGTATGAACTTGCGAAAGCCGCGCCGCCTGGCGATGCGGCAGCCGAATTGCTGGCGAAGACCGCCGCGTATGAGAAGATCGACGATCATACGACGCGCGCCGTGCTTCAGCCCGATTACGTCGGAGCGGCATACTTTATGAGTTACTGGACGCCCCTGCCGCGCCATCTGCTCAAGGATGTCGATCCGACGCGGGTGCGTGAAAGCGAATTTGCCCGCCGGCCGGTCGGGTATGGTCCGTATATGCTCGTCGAACGCACCGCCACCGAATTGCGCTTCGAACGCAACCCGCATTACTTCGGTCCGGCGCCGGCGGCATCGCGCCTGATCGTTCGGGTGTTTCCCGATCTTGAACTGCTGCGCGCCAATTTGCTCAATGGCAATCTCGATCTGGGAATCGCCGAGCGCATCCCGCCAGCTATGCTGACCCGCTTCGACACCGATGCGGCTGAAGGAACTTTGCAGGTCATAACCACCCCCAGTCCCGTCTGGGAACATATTTTGTTCAATCTGGACGTCCCGGTGTTGCAGGATATTCGAGTGCGACGCGCACTGGCGTATGGCACGAACCGGCAGGCAATCGCCGATGCGCTCTTCGGCGGGCGAACGCCGGTGCTGGATAGCTGGATGTTGCCGGCGCACCCGCTTGCCGCGCCGCCCGATCGGTTGACCCGCTACCCATATGACCCCGACGAGGCGCGCCGGTTGCTCGAAGAAGCCGGATATGCCGATCCCGACGGCGATGGCATTCGAGCGTCGCCTGATGGCGTCACGCTGACGCTGCAACTCCTGACAACCAGTGGCAGCGAAGTTCGGCGTGCGATCGCGCGCCGGTTTCAAGAAGATATGCAGGTGATCGGCGTTGCGATCGATATTAACGAAGCGCCGCCTGATGAGATGTTCGATACGGACGGACCCCTCTATCTCCGACAGTTCGATCTGGCGCTCTTTGGATGGATCGCCGGACCGGAGCCGGCCGGTCTGCAACTCTGGAGTTGCGCCGCCGTTCCCACTGAGAGCAACGACTATCGCGGAGAAAACTTTGCCGGCTGGTGCTTCCGCGACGCTGATCGTGCGGTGCGAACCGCCGATACGACCCTCGATCCGGCGGAACGCGCTGAGGCGTACCTGCGTCAACAGCAACTCTGGACGCAGGAACTGCCGGCGATCCCCCTGTTTCAGCGCCTCAGCATTGTTGTGGCGGCGCCTGATGTGCGTGGACTTGCCCCCGATGCGATGGCGCCGGTGACGTGGAATGTGTCGGCATGGAAACGGCAACGATAGGCGCGAAGAGTGTTGCAGGCTGCACATTGCAGGTTGAAGGCGGGAAGGCGGCAATGTTCCATATGGTGATCACACAAAGACTTGAAGGTTGCCGGTGGCGCCCCTAACCCCTAACATCAACGCCTCCTGCGCGCTGCGGACGGTGGCAATGTCGCCGAGCGTAATGCCCTGATGCGTCAGAGTCAGCGCCACGTTCGACGAAATGCCGCTCAGCGTGACGTGGCATCCGAGCAGTTTGAGCGCCTGCGTCATGTCGATGAGCGACTTTGCCACGGTCGAGTCTACGGTTGCCACACCGGAAATATCGACAATGACGTGGCGAGCGCGCCCGTTGTACGCTGCTTCGAGCAGACGCTCTCTCAGCGTCAATGAGCGACGACTGTCGAGATGCCCGACGATGGGAGCAAACAGAACGCCATCGGCAAGTGGTATAGCAGGCGTTTCGAGCGTCGTCACGAGATCGAGCAGCCGACGTTGTTCTTCGATCTGCGCCTGTTGAGCGGCATTGGCTTCCGCCAGCGACTCGACCAGCGCCTCCGCCCGCTGCCGCGCCGCTTCCGCCTGCTGCCGCGCCGCTTCCGCCTGCCGCGCGGTTGTGCTCAGAATGGCGCGCGCCAGTAGCATGGCGCCAATAATGACTCCATACACAACCAGATTGATACCATCCATATATGGACCGCTCCATCCCACCCGTGTACCCATCAAGAGGACGCTCGCAAGCGCGGTTCCAATGACCCAGGGAGGAGAGAGTAAGACCAGCGCCAGTGCCGGCGGGACAAAAAGAGAGGAACGATAGACTGTCTCAACATCGAACGTACCAAAGACAGTGACCGGAACAAAAACCACGACCAGCGCGTGAGGCGCATACGCCCAGCCGCGCAGATACGCCGCCAGCGCCAACCCGATCACCAGGATGCTCAGAACACCCGTTCCCACACGATCCCATGCGCCTGCGACCGCCGATAGAACTACGTACAAGATTGCACTCGCAATAATCAGCGCACAGATGATGATGAAGCTTTGTCTCTGCGTCATACTCATCGTTCTGCCCCTTTCTTGACGATTGTCGTATGTACGCGAAGCATCGCCGTGCATATTATTCTGGATTATAAGCCGCATCTGTGCGCATGGATCAACCGAAATGGCAGCGAAACGAACACTTTTTGCAATTAACATTCCCGCTCTATTCACATCTTTTCCACGTTAATTGCCATCAAAATCCCTTACACATCCACAGGTTATCCACTTCACGAATGTCGCATGAGTGTGCTATACTTGCACCGTTGGAGGAGCGTGTGCGCGCTGCGTCTCAGTCGTTATGTAGAGCAGCCGCATTAGAATGCGTTTTGCCTGACACCTGCCTGGCGTACAATCGGCGCCTGATGCTTTGGAGAGTCTTGATTGCTTAAGCCATCACCGTTGAGTGTAAAACGTTTTCCTTTCATCGCGTCATGTGCATCGTTCCTGTGGCGCTGGGGAGACCTTCCATGAACGACTTCGTTCACCTGCATGTTCACTCCGAGTACAGTCTGCTCGATGGCTACGCCGCCACGAGCGCCATTGCCGCGCGCGCCGTCGAACTGGGGATGGACAGCATCGCGCTGACCGACCATGGCGTGATGTACGGCGCAGTGGAGTTCTACACGAACGCAAAGAAGGCTGGCATCAAGCCGATTATCGGGTTGGAGGCCTACATGGCGCCGGGATCGCGGCAGGATGCGACGAGCCGCGGCGCGAAAAATTACTATCACCTGCTGCTGCTGGCGAAAGACGAGACGGGCTACCGCAACCTGGTGCGTCTGACGACCCGCGCCCACCTCGATGGCATGGGGAAGGGGGTCTTCGCCCGCCCGCGCATTGATCGCGCACTGCTCGAACAGCACCACGAGGGATTGATCGTCACCTCCGCGTGCATTGCCGGCGAAGTCATTCAGCGCCTGACGGAACAGCAGAAAGAGCAGGCGCGTGAGATCGCCGCCTACTACCGTGATCTGCTGGGACCCGACAACTATTTCCTCGAATTGCAACTCCACGACAACACCCCTGAACTCGAAGCGATCAACGACGAACTGGTGCGCATCGGGAAGGAACTGGGCATTCCGCTGGTGGTGACGAACGACACCCACTTCGTGCGCCCGGAGGATGTCGAGGCGCATAAGATGATCCTGGCGCTCGGCTACAACATGACCCTCAAGGAACTGTGCGCGAAGGGGTATGAGATGGACCCCACGTACCACATCATGACCGGCGAAGAGATGTGGAACCGGTTCAAAAAATACGGGACGGCGCCGCTCGAAAATACCCGCCGGATCGCCGAGCGCTGCAACCTGACCCTGGAGTTCGGCCGCGTGCAGTTGCCGACGATCGATATTCCCGAAGGATATGACGCTTCATCCTACCTGCGATTCGTGTGCGAAGAAGGGTTGATGCGGCGCTTCAACGGTCATCCGCCCGAAGAGTACGTGAAGCGCCTCGACTACGAACTCGACGTGATCAACCAGACCGGGTTCCCCGATTACATGCTGATCGTCTGGGATTACGTCAAATTCGCGCGGGCGCGCGGCATTCCCTGCCTCCCGCGCGGTTCGGCGGGCGCGTCGCTGATCCTCTACTGTCTGGGCATTACCGATGTCGATCCGGTCAAGAACAAATTGCTCTTCGAGCGCTTCCTCAGCCCGGAACGCCTGGAGATGCCCGATATCGACATCGACTTTGCCGATAGCCGCCGTCACGAGGTGCTCGAATACATCGCCGAACGGTATGGGCGCGCGAACACCGCGCAGATCATCACCTACGGCACCCTCGGCGCGAAAGCAGCCATCCGCGACATCGGGCGCGTGCTGGAGATCCCGCTCAACGAGGTGGATCGCGTCGCCAAACTCATTCCGGCGCTGCCGGTGGGAACGACGATTGCTCAGGCGCTCGAACGGTCGCCGGAGTTGAAACAGATCTACGAGACCAACCCCGACCTGGCCAACCTGATCAATTGGGCGCAGAAGGTCGAAGGACGCATGAAGAGCGTCGGCACGCATGCGTGCGGCGTCGTCGTCAGTCGCACGCCGCTTGAGGAGATTGTCCCGCTTCAGCGCACCACGAAGGACGAAAACGCCCTGATGGCGGCGTTCGAGGGTCCCACCCTGCAAAAGATGGGGCTGCTGAAGATGGATGTG
This sequence comes from uncultured Roseiflexus sp., assembly GCA_937935075.1. Lineage (GTDB taxonomy): Bacteria > Chloroflexota > Chloroflexia > Chloroflexales > Roseiflexaceae > Roseiflexus. The sequence goes on from CALGYB010000053.1 coordinate 8,641, forward strand.
CTGGGGTTGACCAACCTCTCCGTCGTGGCTGAGGCGTTGGACTATATCGCACAGACCACCGGCAGAAAGATGGAACTCTCCGACATCCCGCTCGATGATCCGAAGGTGTTCGAGGCGCTCGGTCGCGGCGAGACGACGAACGTGTTCCAGCTCGAAAGTCCGGGCATGACGCGCTACCTGATGCAGCTCAAGCCAACCCGCGTCGAGGACCTGTATGCGATGGTTGCGCTCTACCGCCCCGGTCCGCTCGAACAGATCCCGGTCTATATTCACAATAAGAACAACCCGCAGGACATTGCCTATCTCCACCCGATCCTGAAGCCCATCCTCGAAGACACCTACGGGGTGATCGTCTACCAGGAACAGATCATGCGCCTGCTCCAGGAAGTCGCCGATTATACCCTCGGTCAGGCGTATATCGTCATCAAAGCCATCAGCAAAAAGGACAAGAAGCTGATGGCGGAGAACGAAGTCAAGTTCAAACAGGGATGCCTCAGCAAAGGATTGACCCAGGAGCAGGCGGATCAGTTGTGGAATCTGATCTTGCCGTTCGCCGGCTATTCCTTCAACCGTCCGCACTCGACGCTCTACGGTTTGCTGAGTTACCAGACCGCCTGGCTCAAGGTGAACTATCCGGTCGAGTACATGGCGGCCGTGCTGAAGGGCGCCAATGGTGTGACCGACGACATCGCCAAAGCGGTCAACGAATGCCGCCAGCGCGGCGTTCCGGTGCTCGGACCCAACATCAACGACAGTGCGTTCGATTTTGCCATCCGCGAGTTCCACGATCCTTCGGACGGGCAGCTCAAACGTGGCATCCTGTTCGGTCTTGCGGCAATCAAGAATGTTGGCGCCGGACCGATCGAAGCACTCCTGCGCGAACGCGATGCCAATGGTCCGTTCCGCTCGCTCGAAGACCTGTGCGAACGGGTGGATCGCCACGCCTTGAACAAACGCGTGCTCGAAAGCCTGATCAAGTGCGGCGCGCTCGATTCGCTTCCCGGCAATCGCTGGCAAAAACTGGAGATCCTCGATACCGCCATGGACGCGGGTGCGCGGGCGCAGAAGAATCGTGAAACCGGGCAGATCGATATGTTCGGCGGTCTTGTGTCGCAGTCCGCCGATTCAATCGCTGCTATTCCGTTGCCCGTCATCGAGGAAACAGCGGAACGCCGCAAGGAAAAACTGGCATGGGAAAAAGAGTTGCTCGGCGTGGTCTTTTCGAATGACCCGCGCAAAATGGCGCTGGAACGCGCAAAGGTCGATCATCGCGTGCCGCTTGCTGCAATCCGTGACGCCGAGGGGTTGCAGGACTATCTGGGCAAGGTGCATACCTTTGCCGGGATGCTGACGCGCGTTCGCGCGATCACGACGAAGAAGGGCGATACGATGCTGGTTGCGGCGCTCGAAGACGAGAACGAGGATTCGGTCGAACTCGTCGCCTTTCCCAAAGCCTGCGAGAAATACCGCGATCTGCTGCGCCAGGACGCTTTGCTGAGCGTGCAGGCAAAGGTCGATGAGCGGAATGGCGCCGTGCAACTGGTCCTCGAAAGCGCAACGCTCCTCGATCTGTCGGAGGCTGAACCGCCGCCGATAACGTCCGAAATGGATCTCGAAGGGCTGGCGGAAGAAGGAGAGCACAGCACTGTTGAGACGTTGCAATGCAACCTCTCAACAACCGTTATCCATTCAGCGGCGCCGGAAGAACCAGCCGCGCCTGCGGCATCCGCCGGTGTGGCGCAGGCGACAGCAGCGCCGTCAGAGTCGCACGCGCCGTCTGCGCCAGCCGCAAGCGCGCCGCCGCCGATTACCACACCCATCTCGATCATCAAACCGCATACCCCATCACGTTCCCGCCCGGCGCCGGCTGCGAACGGCAATGGTCATGCGCATCACGCCCAGGCCACGAACGGCGGCGCTGGACAGGGGCGGACCATGCGCCTCCGCTTCCGGCGTTCTTCCGATCAGGAAGCAGATATTCAGTTGATGCAGTACGTCTACGACCTGCTCCGCGGACGCGAGGGCGCCGATCAGGTGGTGATCCAGCTCGACACTGCCGATCACCGCGTGCTGCTGCGCATGCGCCAGACGGTCGCCTGCGACGACGGACTGATCGATGCATTGCGCGGGGCGCTTGGCGCCGAGTGTGTTTCGGTCGAGTAGAAGTGGCCGGGAACCATCGGCGCCTCAATCATCCCAATAGGCGACAAGCCGGCCCTCTGCATCGTACAGTGCGCCCGGATCGGAGGCGTTGTCGGTCCAGATGTCTCTGCCGCCATCACGTGGGAACGAGCGCATTTCACCCGGCCCCAGTGCGCCGCCAATACCCTGATGGATTTGCGCGCCGCGCATGCTGCACATGGTCCACCCGTCCAGGTTGACCGTCGCGTTGCTTACGTTGCGCAGCGTAACCACTTCGGCGCGTTTGTCGATGCTCACAATCGCAACCGGAGCGTTTGGCGCACGTGCGGCATTCGGTTCGGTGCGGCATCCGTCGAATGATGGCGGCAGCGTCTGGTTCCCGGTGGCAGTGGGTGGAGCAGCAGGAGGGGGAGTGACAGTCCCCGATCCTGTCGAAGGGGTTGTGGGCGCGCGCTCACCATTGCACGTCTCCGGCGCCCATAGCCCCGCCTGCGCCTCGCGTGCCGCGCGTTCCGCCGCTCTGAACTCCGCCTGATAGCGGTGAGGCGTCCGGAAGGTGTACTCGAAGCCGTACCCCTGCGCAATGATTTCGTAATTGACCAATCGCCCGTCAGGCAACCAGACAAATCGAAGCAGCCGGTTGAACCGGTCGCGGTTGTCCTGGCTGGGATCCGCTTCGAGCAGCACCGTTTGCCCGCGCAACAATTCGCGTGTGAATGCCGTCGCCTCGCGCCCAAAACATTCGACCGGACGCGATGGGTGCGATGTCTCCGGGGTGTCGACGCCGATCAGTCGCACTCGTTCTCGTTCCCCGCCAAGCGACACCTCGATCGTGTCGCCGTCAGCGACATTTGTGACAGTTGCGCGTTCAAGTCCTTCCGGCAACACAAGAGATGTTGGCGAGGACGAAGGGATGAACGGGGCAGGCACAGATGCGTCGTGCGGTGGACGCGACGATGTGGTTTCAGGAGGAAAGAATAGGTCGCTGCGGGCAGAGATCAACCCGACAATCAGCAGAACGACGGCGACCATGATGATGATCCCGGCTATGATCGACAGTGCTCGCCCCAGACAGGAACGACGCGAACGAATGTCGTTCATCCAGAAGCGCCAGGCGCGCTGAGGCCATCCTCCCCGACGCCGCCTGGCGGCAGGCTGGCGGCGTTTTGTCGATGAACGGCTCACGATGCTATACCAGCCCTTCCAGTGCGTCCAGCAACGCATCATTCTGTTCCGGTCGCCCGACGCTGATGCGGATGCAATCGTCGAGTCCCGGTCGGTTGAAGTAGCGGATCAGAATCCCACGTTGCGCCAGGCTGTCGCGGATGGCGCGGGCGCGCGCTGTGCCGCCGTCGGTCATCCGACAGAGCAGGAAGTTCGCCGCGCTGGGGTAGACGTGAACGCCGGGCAGCGCCGCCAGCGCGGTTGCCAGGCGTTCGCGCTCGGCGACAATGCGGGCAACGGTCGTCATTCGCTCGTCCAGATCGTCGAGCGACGCGATTGCAGCCACTTCGGCGGCGACATTGACATTGTACGGTTGCTTGATTTTCCACAGGGAAGCAATGACATCTTCGTGCATTGCCGCATAGCCGATGCGCAGCCCGGCAAGCCCGGCCCATTTGCTGAAGGTGCGGAGTACGACCAGATTGGGGCGCGTTCCAACCAGATCGACGACGCTCATTCCGGCGAACTCGGCGTAGGCTTCATCGACTGCCAGGATGATCGGCAGATCGAGCAGGCGCTTAACGGCGGCGCGCGCCAGCGGCGTGCCGGTCGGGTTGTTCGGCGCTGCCAGGAACAGCAGTTTTGCGCCGTCACGCTCGACCGCCTCGGCAACTCCTTCGACATCGACATCGAACTGTTCGGTGCGCGGTATCGGAACGACGCGCGCGCCGTAGAGCGCCGCGTCGAAACTGTACATGGCAAAGGTCGGCGGGCAATCGACCATGACATCGCCAGGACGCAGCACCACGCGCATAAGCAGATCGATCAGTTCATCCGATCCTGCGCCGCAAATAATCCGTTCCGGCGGCTGGCCGATGTACCGGCTGAGGGCGGCGCGCAGACGGGTGTGATCCGGGTCGGGGTAGATGGCGTAGCGGTGAGGCGCGTCGCGCTCGACAGCAGCCAGCGCCTCAAGCGCACGCGGTGATGGACCGTAGGGGTTCTCGTTGGCGTCGAGTTTGATGATCCGCTCAACCGGCAGACCGAGGCGCTCGGCAAGCGTTTCGAGCGGAACAATCGGCGTGTATGGTTCGAGCGCTGCAATGTCGGGGCGCAGCAACCCGGTAATCGATGCTGGCATGACATCCTTCCCGTGACCTGAAACTGGAATTGTCACGCCTGCTATCGTACCACGAGTTGCGCCACTGTATGTTCAGCCCTTGACATCCTTCCAGAATCGCGTATGCTCCCATTGAGCAATTCATCGATTAACAGGAGAGAATACGAAATAACGCGAGTCGTCAGCGCCACTCATGCTCGTGTTCGCTTCGGCGAATTGATACGCTGGGTGGCAGGAACCCATCAGCCGGTCACGGTGGAGCGGGACGGCGAGCCGTATGTCGCGGTCCTCTCAGTGGAGACCTACCGTCGCCTCCAGGAAGGGCAGGCGCGCCCCTCTTGGCAAGAAACCCTGAGTCGGATCAGGACTTCCGAAGCCGACGAGACAGCGAGCGCCTGATCCCTCCAGAAGAAATCATCCGGGAAGAACGGGAGGAGCGCAATGCCCGGCTTGCCGATCTGTCCGGGATGCACGGTTTGGCGGAAACCTGACAGGAGCGCATAATGCTCATCTGCCCGGCGCCGTCGATCCGACGCGCTGCGGGTCGGCGCTGTCAGCGCCTGCGTTCCGCCCAAGCATCAGGTGATACCCATTCCCCGATGCATCACTCACCGTCTGCCCGCTTCCTTCATCGAACACATAGAGCGCGATCGTATCGGCGTCTTCGGTCAGCGGCGCCGAAGGCGGCGTGAAACTTCCAGTGTAGCGCACAATCCGCGAGATGCGAACGTCATCGATCTGCCCGGCAAAGAAACCGTAGCCGGTTACTCCACCCAGGCGCAAGACCGGCATGTGACTCACCATCCCGACTGAACTGGATGTCCCGGCAATGCCATTGACAAACACGCGCGCATTGCCGCTGTCATACGTTGCCGCAACGTGATACCACTGATTGGACTGCAAAACCACATTGTCGTTACGGGCGAACGACCAGGCGCCAGCGCTGTTCGCAACCCACAACGTCGCCCGACCATCGTTGAGTTCGAGCGACCAGCCGCGCGATCCATCGCCAGTGACGATCACAATCGAGGTCTGATTAGCGCTCGAAGGACGCACCCAGGCTTCAGCAGTAAACCTGCCGTTCATCGAAAATGCTGCATTGCCTGCCTCGTCATCAATGCCGTCAAATGCCAGCGCGCCATTGGCGCCGGCAACAGGCGATGGCGTAGGGGTAACGGTTGACGATGCCGGGAGATTCGTCGCTGTTGGCGGCGCAGGAGTGTTCGTTGGCGTCGACCCGCCGCCTGACGCGGGACCAAAGGCAACATCGTCGGCGTACACCGTTGCATTCAGGCTGGACACATTCATCTCGACCCGCGCTCGAACGGCGCCGGTTGGCGCAGCATAAACGCCGCGCGCCATCTCCCACACGCCGCCGGTGCTACTGGTGAAACTGCGCGGCGTATCAGTGCGGATGATCGTATTGTCGGAACGCAGCCAGCGTACCCGTATCCTGAAAGTGAACGCATCACCGGTGGGAGGAATGTTGACGTAACCGAGCAGGACATAGTTTGTTCCCGCTGTGATGCCTGCAACGGTTTGAGAAATCGTATAGTTGGCATTATCGGTTGCATAGTGGCGCATAGCGTAACTGCCGCTGCGCACCACTGCTGCACTTCGGGTCACACGTGTATTCGTCGTCCAGTTATCTGGGCGCGTGTCGCCGTTGGCATCGAGTTCGAAGCCGCCGTTCTGCAACAGGTTGACCGCCGGACCCTCACCGGTTGGTGTTGGCGTCGCCGTCGGCG
>CALGYB010000054.1 GCA_937935075.1 uncultured Roseiflexus sp.
CTTGCCCCTTGCCTCTCACCTCTTGCCCCTTGCCTCTCACCTCTTGCCCCTTGCCTCTCACCTCTTGCCCCTTGCCTCTCACCTCTTGCCCCTTGCCTCTCACCTCCTGCCCCTTGCCTCTCACCTCTTGCCCCTTGCCTCTCACCTCTTGCCCCTTGCCTCTCACCTCGTCCACACCCCGTGCGCGGGGGGGTGCGCCAGCGGCGCGCCCCTACCTGCCACTGTCCCCCGTGCAACCTGCCCACCGTCAACGTCCCACGTCCGCCCGATACGGAATCGCTCCCGGTCCCACGCCTTCGACGCTGCGTGCGGCGATGCAGGCGGCGAAATGCGCGGCTTCGAGCGGATCGCCGGTTTCGTCGAGGCGCACGAGGAAGGCAGCGGCAAACACGTCACCGGCGCCGGTCGGGTCGCGTTCGACTGCCGGGCAGGCGTCGATGGAATGCGGATGACCGTTGATGAAGAGGGTCGCCCCGGCAGCGCCGCGGGTCAGCGCAACGAGCGGGCAGTAGCGCGCATAGGCGCGAGCGCGCGCTTCGTCGAAGCGCACATCTTCGATGCTCATCACCAGCACATCGATCCGCTCCAGTACACGTGGCGACGGATCCCATGGGCGGTAGGCGATCTGCGCAGGGAGCGGCGCATGCCAGGCGCGCATCATGCCCTGCGGCGTCATGCCGAGGAGCGCGTTGGGGAAGGCTTCCGCCAGGCGTTCAGGCGTTTCCGCCAGGATTGGCGCAAGGTGCACAATGCGCGCCGACCGCCACGCCGGTGGAACATCATCGAGCGTCAACGCCCCAGAGTCGGCGTGGAGGATCTGCACCCGTCCATGCGGCGTGTAGCGATTCTCAAAGATCGGCGCCTCAAGCGGCGGAGCGAACGCCACTGCAATATCATCAGACCAGTCGGGCGGGATGGCGGCGCGCGCCGACACCACCCCCACGCGGCGTCCCAGCCGATGGGCAGTCAGAGCCGCGTACAGCGCCGTCCCACCTGGCGCAAACGAGCCATCGGGCAGCAGGTCGCGGGTCATATGACCGATCAGGAGATAGTCAGGCGTCGTCATGGATTAAAAGAAGAGGGAGCGGCGCAACCGGCGCAGCGCCGATTGTCGCTCCCCCTAGTTTAGCGGTATACCGGCATCATGATCGTTTTGCCGGATAGATCACAACCTTGCGGTTCTCACCTTCGCCGCTGCTCTCAGTATACACCGTCGGGTCAGAGCGCAGCGCCAGGTGCACGATGCGTCGTTCATAGGCGCCCATCGGTTCGAGCATCAACGGACGGCCGCTCTGGCGCACTCGTTCCGCCATGCGGCGCGCCAGCCCTTCGAGCGACTCCTGGCGGCGCTGGCGATAATTCCCGACATCGACGACGATCTGCGGCCATTTTTGCACCCGGCGACTGACCAGGAGATTGACCATGAACTGGAGCGAACGCAGCGTTTCGCCGCGCCGTCCGATGAGCAGGCTCATCGCCTCTTCATCGGCGCCTTCGATGTGGAGCGTGATGGTTTCTTCGGGTTCGCCGCGCTGATCGGGAACCGAACTGATCACGGCGGTAACATAGGCATGGATATCCATGCGTTCGAGGATATCTTCCAGAATCTGGCGCGCAATCTGCTCGACGGGACCGGTTGCCGCCGCGCGCGGCGCCGGGATCTCGTCGGCCTCATCATCCACGACGGTGACGCGCACGAGCGCTTCATCGCCATTAGTGCCCGGCTCGAGCACTTCGATCGCCACCTCATCGCGATCTTTGCCAAGTTGTGCAAGGGCGAGACGAATTGCTTCCGCTACTGTGCGTGCACTGATCTCAATACTTTTCATGGAGCCCCCAGTTGAGTACGGCATCCGCGCCGATGCGCCCTGGCGGAGATTGAGAGCCGGAACCTGCGACTCCCGCTCCTACCTGCGCGCCTTTCTGCGTCGCGGATTCATCTGCGACGCCACTCGCCGCACGTGCGCTGGCGTGGCGCTTTCAACAGGCGCAGCGCTTTCTGCCGATTGCGACTGTGACTCGACCGGCTCGCTGCGTGACTCGGTCAGCGGCCGGAGCGCCTCCCAAAAATCAATCTTGTGCGATGGCTCCTCAGGCGAAGCGGCGCTTCCACTGCTGACCGCCGACGCCGCTGTTTGCGCAGGCGGCGTGATCGGCGGAAGGAGACCGCCATCGGTCGGCAGGAACTTAAGGTAATTTGCCAGCGACCCCCAGCCGGAGATCACATACTGCTGAATAATCGACAGAATGCTGCCAACCACCCAGTAGAGCACGGCGCCGCTTGGGAAGATAAACCCGATGTAGCCGAACACAATCGGCAGAATCAGCATCGACTGCATCATCGCCTTCTGCTGCGGGTCCTGTATGCGCGGCGTCGCCATCAGTTGCACGATCAACTGAAAGATCACCGACAGGATAGGCAGGATATAGTACGGGTCGGTCTTCCCCAAATCCGGCAGCCAGAGGAAACTGCCCGCCAACTGCGGCTGCCCCAATGTCGCCGTTGCGGCGCTGAACGGAATGCCCTGCTCACTGAGCACGCGCAGCATCGCACTGCCAGCGTGTTCCGCGGGTGACACGCGCGTCAGATTGATCACCGCCTGGTAGATGCCGAAGAAGATCGGGAGTTGCAGCAGCATCGGCAGACATCCGCCGACCGGGTTGACCTTGTATTCGCGGTAGAGACGCATCGTCTCTTCCTGAAGTTTCTGCGGGTCCTTGCCGTATTTGCGCTGCAGTTCCTTCATATGCGGCTGAAGTTCCTGCATCTTGCGCGACGACTGGAGGGATTTGATCGTCAGCGGCAGAATAAACAGGCGTGCAACGATTGTGAACAGAATAATGGCAAGGCCGCCGCTGCCCGTCCACGCATAGAAGGTCAGCAACACTTGCTGGAGGAACTCCACGAAAGCAAGCCAGACTGGCATAACAGCATGTCCTTGTTACTCACAACACACAGCGTGTGTATTCTAGCGCATTTTTGCTCATCTGTCAGGTGCTGATCACTGATGCTCCGTGTTGTCGGACGGTTTGTTCACCGACTCGTGCACCACGCCGGCGCGCTGCACCAATTGCAGCACCAGCGCCTGGAGTTGTGGAAACGCGATCGTTGCCAGCGCCGGTGAGCGCGCAATAAAGACCATGTCCCAGCCGGGTTCGATCTGTGGATACAGCAGACGCACCGCTTCGCGCACACGGCGGCGGATGCGATTGCGCACAACTGCGCCGCCCAACCGTTTGGCGACGATGAATCCACACCGTGAAACCCGGCGTCGGTTGGGGGCGGCGTTGAGCATCAGCATCCCCACATCCCAGGTTCGACCATCACGGCGTACCCGCTGATACTGTTCAGGCGTGCGAAGGCGGTAAGCGCGTTTCATCGCAGGCTGTGGGCGAAGTATTCGGAGAGTCGAGTTCATGCCCGACGCCCACAGATCGGCAAGATTACCGATGCCCGCGACGGACCTGACGACGCTCATCGCTAACGGTCAAGCGGTAGCGCCCCTGGAGACGCCGGCGGCGCAAGACTGCGCGACCATCTTTGGTTGCCATACGCGCCAGAAATCCGTGCTTACGGCGACGCGGAATACGTTTGGGTTGCCATGTTCGCTTGGGCATTGGCGCCAACCTCACAACATCATACAAGCTGGACTCTCGTGGAGGTCGCGCACCGTCCCGCCATCCGCATTCCGCCTTGCGACCGAAGCCGCAGCCATGGGATGCAACGCCCGCCTGTGCGGACCAGCGGTTCCACTGCTTACCGCCATACGAGGATCCAGCGTTTCGATTTCCTTTACAACACCGCAAACGCTGGAATGCGGCGCAACGTTCGACCGGCGCGGCAATGCCGCGCCGGTTCGAGAATTATACCCGCTCTGAAAGCGATGTGTCAAGAATCTTAATCGTCGTCCAGTTGCTGAAGGGTGCGACGGATAGCATCGCGCTGACGGCGGAGGTTCCGGTCTTCCGCGTCGTCGTCATCGTCCTGGCGGCGGCGGCGCTCGTTGCGCCGGGATCCGCCGAATTTCGACACCAGATCTTCGATGGTGGCATTCCCGCCGAAATCGTCGTCTGCCGGGGTGTACACGTCACTCGCCCGCTCACGGCGCGGCGGGCGTTCCTCGCGCGGCGGGCGCCCCTCGCTCCGCGCTCGCTCGACCCGCGGGCGTTCTTCCCGCGCCCGTTCTTCGCGCGGACGCTCCTCGCGCGGCGGCGGTTCGCGCGGCGTGTCTTCCAACCGCAGGCTCAGACTGATCCGTTTGCTCTGCGGATCGACATCGATCACCCGCACCTGCACCTTATCGCCGACCTTGACGGCATCTTCGACCCGCGCCACGCGCGTGTTCGACAACTCAGAAATGTGCACCAATCCATCGCGCCCGACGCCGATATCAACGAACGCGCCAAACGGCGCCAGGCCGCTGATCGTGCCTTCAAGAATCTGCCCCTTCTCCAGTTGCTGCCATTTTTGCCCGCGCTGCGCCCGTCGCAGGCTCAGACTGATGCGCGCCCCTTCCGCATCAACTTCCAGAACCTTGAAGGTGTAGGTCTGACCGACCTGCACGACATCTTCCGCCTTTTCGACACGCCCTTCCGCCAGTTCCGACACGTGCACCAGCCCATCTTTGCCGACGCCAATATCGACGAACACGCCAAAGGGCGCCAGCCCGGTCACTGTTCCTTCAACATTATCGCCGACACGCAGCGCCGCCAGTTTTTCGTAATCCACGTCGGGCTTCTTCTTGCCACGACCGCCGCGCGGTTCTGTGCTGCGCTCCCTTGTGCGCATTGTCAGGCTAATCCGCCGGCCATCGGGTTCGACGCTTTTCACCCGCACCTTTACCGTATCACCGATCTTCACCAGATCGCTTGGCGATTCGATCCGGGTATCGCTCATCTCCGAAATGTGCACCAGACCGTCGCGCCCGACGCCAATATCGACGAAGATGCCGTACAGCGCAATTGAGGTGACTCGCCCTTCGAGTTCCATACCGGGCGCCAGGTCTTTCACCCGGCGCGGGCGTCCGGCGGGTTCATCGGCGGGCGCCTGATAACTCGCAGCCTCGGCAGGCGCGCTGTCGGCGCTTTCTGTCGCCGGCGTTGCAGCGGCGGGCGCCAGCGTTTCCGCCGTGTCTTCGGCGCTTTCGGTTGCCGGCGTTTCAGCGGCAGGCGCCGCGTCGTCTGCCGCTGCAACACCCGCCGCACTATCAGCGCTCGTGGTCGTCAGCGTTTCAGCAGCAGGCGCCGCATCGTCTGTTGAGGCGGCAGCCACTGCCTCTATCGCTCCATCGGCGGCAGGGACCGGTTCGGCGTTATCGCCGCCCTCAGACGACGCAACCATACTCACATCTGCCGTCTCTCCCGCCCCAGCGCCATCCGGCGCTTCCGCCGCCGGGGGAGATTCTATCGACGGCTGCTGAGTGTCCGCTTCCGCCACTGCCACACCTTTTGTAGCCAGCGAGTCGCTCAGCAGTTCATTCCGCTCTTCGACGGGACGCTCCTGATCGGTCATGACCAACCGTCCTCCTGGTTTAGTTACCTGTACTTTTGCCTATCATAACCGCACACTAGCGTGTGCGGTCGCGTAACTCTGCGCGTACCAGATCGGCGAGCCCGCGCTCCTGAACATCTTCGATGCGGTAGTAGCTTCCCTTCAGATGGTGCGCCAGTTGCCGCGCCAGACCGCGTTCGAAGATCGGGTGTTCAGTATCGATCACCACCGCCGGTATCGATTGCGCTGCAATAAAATCAGCCAGTGCATAACTTTCCGCCTGCGGCGGCAGATCGCTCATCGAGACATTCGCCTGTCCGTCGGTGAGCAACACCAGCAGCGGCATCACTTCCGGGTCCTGGCGACGTGCGCGTTCGAGCACTTCATACCCCAGCAACAGGCCGCGTGAGAGCGGCGTTTTACCGCCGGTCGGCATCTGTTGCAACTGCCGTTGCGCCAGTTCAACGCTGTTAGTCAACGGCAACAGCAGCGTCGCATAATCACGCTGGAACGACACAAGCCCCACCCGGTCGCGGCGCTGATACGCATCGCGCAAGAGCGAGAGCACCGCCGCTTTGGTGGCGCGCATGCGCTCTTCGGCAGCCATGCTCCAGCTGGCATCGACCACGAAGCAGACTGCGTTGCGCGTTTTACGCACCCGCACCTTCTGGCGCAGGTCGCTGCGGCGCACAATCACCCGTCGTTTTCTATCGTCATCGCCATGCTCTGCGCGACGACGGATCTGCTGTGGCGCCGCCTGGCGCAGGGTGGCGTCCAGCGCCAGATCGGTGATTCGCTCCGCCGGGCGGCTGGTGATGTAACGCCCCTGTTTCCGTGTTGTACGGGTGCGACTGCGTCTGCCTGGCGCCCGACGCTGCAAGCGATCGCGCGCGCCTTCGATCTTCTGCGGGCGGAAGGCGGGATCGCTCATGAACGTTGTGCCGCCCTGCGTTTTATCACCGCTGCTGGATGCCGCGTCGGCTTCGGTTGCCGCGTGCGCCGATGGCGGCGGCGCATCACCTTCCTCGCTGCTGCGCCGTTCGCCATCTGGCTGCCCGGCGGTCACGCCGTCAACTTTTTTTTTACGTGCTCGGCGGATGGCGACGCATCATCGCCAATCTCACCCTTGACGCGCTCCAGAATCTGCCCGACGCGCGCTTCGTCGAGTCTGACCTCGGTGAACGGCTGGCGGCGCATCCGATGGGGCAACGCCAATTCCGCCGCCAGGCGAATATCTTCCACCGTCAGGCGTGTGCGCCCCGACCAGGCGGCATGGGTGCGCGCCGTTTCGAGGATGGCGAGATCGGCGCGATGCCCATCGACCCCCAATTCGAGCGCCAGCCCTGCCACTGCGGCCATATCGCCGCGCGAAATCGTCACAGCCGGCAGCAGCGCGCGCGCCGCGATAATGCGTTGCGCCAGCGCCTCTTCTTCCTGCTGCCACTGCGCTACGAACGCATCCGGATCGCTCTCGTACGCCAGACGCCGCTCAATGACCTCCACCCGCCCGGCAACATCGGTCAACCCGCTGATCTCGACCACCAGCCCGAAACGATCCAGCAGTTGCGGACGCAATTCGCCCTCTTCCGGGTTCATGGTGCCGACCAGAATGAACCGCGCCGGATGCGAAACGCTGATCCCCTCGCGCTCGACCGTATTGACCCCCATCGCCGCCGCGTCAAGCAGCACATCGACCAGGTGATCATCGAGCAGGTTCACCTCGTCTACATAGAGCAAACCGCGATTCGCCTGCGCCAGCAACCCCGGCTCGAAGCGGCGCTGCCCCTCGGTCAGCGCGTGTTCGAGATCGAGCGAGCCGACGACCCGATCTTCCGATGCCGCAACCGGCAGCTCGACCAGGCGAGTCGATCGTTCTTCGACCGGCAACTCCTCGCCACGACGCAGCCGCGCCACACACGTCGCGCACATCATTGCCGGACGATCAGGCGGGCAGCTATAGGGGCAATCGGCGACGACCGTAATATGTGGCAGGAGCCGGGCAAGCCCGCGTACTGCGGTTGATTTGGCAGTCCCCTTCTCGCCGCGGATCAACACGCCGCCGATGCGTGGATTGATCGCATTCAGGATCAGGGCGCGCTTGAGGCGTTCCTGCCCGACCAGCGCGCTGAATGGGTAGATTGGTCGCTCTGATGGCATTCGCTCTCTGACGCTTACGCAACACAACGCGCTTCCGGTCATGACAGACCGAAGCGCTGCGTTTGGGTTTTGTCTTGACGGATTATTGCACGACCAGCGGTAATGATTCTGTGTCATGTACCGGACGCGGTCATTGTCGCACAAAGGAGAGCAAAAGTCAAACGCTCCAAACCATCCGAAGCATCGCTCGTGATTGTGGTATAATAGGCATCTAGCGCAGCAGCGGCGCAAATGTCGGGCTGCGCCTTGTCTGTTTCAATTTCAGTGGAGTCAGGGTGGCGGTATGATGGATGGCAAGAACATCATCTACGGGGAGACGGCGATAGACAAATTGGCGCAGCAGGTGCGAGCCACAGGCCAACCGCAAGACATCCAGAGCCTGACGGAGCGGTATCTGGAAATTCTGCGCGAGCTGGTGCTCGCAGGAGAACAGCAGGCATGACAGCAGTCACTAGGGAGCGTCCAACATTTGCCGGCACCGAAGAGCAGCAGGCGCTGGCGGAAGAAATCTATCAATTGATGGTCGCGCAGGGGCGCCTTTTCGCCTTCGATGCGCCCATCCGTCAGACCCTTCAAAACCTGGCGGACTTTTACGCCCGGCAGCGCCAGATGGATCCGGCTGAAGCGGCGCGATTGATCGACGAAGCGCTGCGCGTCAATGATCACGTCTTTGCGCGGCAGGAGACCAACGGCGACGTCGTGTTCATCACGTCGCGGCGCGGCCGGTATATTCCCCCGCAGGTCGATACCGTCCACACATTCAAGCAACGCCTGTACGAACCGGAAAATCCGCTTCCCGTCGATGACATCAGCGTGGTGGTGACCACCACTCGCCCGGCGCTGACCACGGTCGAACCGGTGTTCATCTCCGAATACTGGCAGCAGCAGGCAGGATTGATCCCGGTGGTCGTCGAATCAACGGTCGAAACGCCGGTCGAAGCGGTTGTCGCAGCGCCGGAAGCGGCGGAACCGGCTGGCGTGAGCGCACCTCTCGAAGAGGAATCCAGGGTTGCTCCGCCGGTCGAACCGGCACAGGCGAACACGGTGATTGTGCTGCCCAACGGGTTGCAGATCGACCTGCGCCGTCCGGTTGAGGAGTTGATGGCGCAACACGGCAATACCCTTATGTCGCAATTGCGCATGGCAATCGAAAACGACCCGCTCCGTCGTCTGGTGATATTCGGCAATCAGGCGTTCCCCGAAGCGGCGCTCGTCAGTTTCGGCAAGAACGATCTGCGTCGCATCAGCGAGTACATCAAGGAAGTCGGCGAGCCGTTGCTCGATACGCAGATCATTGCCGACATCTTCTACCACAATCCACGCCAGAGCGATTATGAGGTCTTTCGTTTCGCGCTCAACTATCGCCTGAGCCGCGAAAAAGACTTCGAGTTCGTCGGCATCGAGGGGGCGCGCCTCTGGTCGGTGCGCAACCTGCCGGCAATCGGCACCAAGCGGGTCAAGGCAAGCGAAATGGGGCAACTTGCCGGCTACATCGAAGAAGGGTTCGACGATAGCCTGGCAGAACAGAGTATCGATTCCATCCGCAAGAGCGGGCAGGTCAGCCATGTGCTGACGTTCTTCGAGTGGGAATATGGCATCCTGCCGCTCACGCGCGCCCTGGCGGCGCTGCTGCCGCAACCGCTGCTCGCCGATCAGCGCAGCGCGGTGCTGCGCTTCGAGTTGCCGCAGCACTATCTGAGCACGCTCGTGGAACTGCGCTACCCGACCGGCAATCGCGGCGGTTGGGTGCAGGGCTTCGAGACGCTGTTTCACGATTACCTGGTCCCCGGCGCCCTGATTACGCTCATGCGCACCGATGATCCGCGCACCTTCGCCATTACCTATGAGGAACAGGAGGAGACGCAGGATCGCCTGCTGGTGCTCGACGAAACCAAGAAAACGCCAAAATTCACCTTTGCCAACATCTCCTATGCCTGCGTCGTCGATACCGATATGCTGCTGAGTCAGCAGCAGTACGGTCGCTTGCGCAATCTCAAGGCGTTCCCGATGAACGAGCGGCGCAAAGCCGACCTGATGCTCGAGCATGTCTTCGAGATCATCGGTGCGCCGGTCGGGACGCGCGCGGAGCCGAAATATGCGGCTTCGTTCGAGACGCTGTTCGTCGCCCTGAATGTGTTGCGCCCGGCGTCGCGCGAATACCTGACCCATCTTCTCGCCGAAGGCGACAATTTCGCGCCCGACGCGAGTCGTCCGGGATGGTGGTTCTATACGCCGCCGCCGTCGCCGGAAGAGGACGAAGAGCCGGACGACGAGGATTTCGACGACGAGGAGTGACGGACGACCTATGGATCTTGCGGCTCTCCTGCGCACCTTTGCGGCGCGCGAGCATCTGTCGATGCGTGACCTGCGCTCCCTTTCCGGGCTTGATCCGCGTGATCGCGCGACGGTGTGGCCCGAATGGGAGCGCATTCCTGTCGAACGGCGCATCGAAATCGCCCACGCGATGGTCGAACTCGCCGAGGATAATATCGACCTCGATTTCACGGTGATGTTCCAGTGGTTGCTCGATGATGCCGACGCAGCCGTTCGCACGAGCGCGATCGAGGGGCTGTGGGAGTGCGATGGTTTGCCGATTCTGCGGCGCATGCTGACGTTGCTCAACGATCCCGCCGATCAGGTGCGCGCCGCGTCGGCGCTGGCGCTTGGGCGCTTTGCCTATATGGCGGAAATTGAAGAGATCGACGCTGCATACGGTCAGCAGGTGCACGATGCGTTGCTGGCGCTGATCCGTGACCCGTCGCAGCCGACCGAAGTGCGCCGCCGCGCTATCGAGAGCGCAGGGTATTTTGCCGCGAGCGATGAGGTGCAACAACAGATCGAACTGGCGTATGCCAGTTCGGACCAGTTAATGCGCGAAAGCGCTCTAACGGCGATGGGGCGTTCGATGCTGCCCCGCTGGCTCCCGATTGTCAGCCGCGAACTCGAAAGCCCTTCTCCGGCGCTCCGTTATGAAGCCGCGCGCGCCGCCGGCGAAATGGCGGACCTGGCGCGCTCACTGGTAGCGCGCATCGTTCGCCTGTGCAGCGACGCTGATACCGAGGTGGCACTGGCCGCGATCTGGGCGCTTGGTCAGATCGGCGGCGAAACGGCGCGTCGCACCCTGCAACGCATCAGCGGCAGCAATGACGAGGCGCGCAGTCAGGCAGCCGCCGAAGCGCTCGACGAATTGACTCTCGAAGAGGGGTTCTCCGGCGGCGACTGGCGCAATAATTAGATACGTCGGCGGACGTTCGCGCCGGGTTTCCGTCGGACTTGAGGCTTTTCCAATGCGGCGCCTGCCATAGGCGGGCTTACGCGGTAGCGTACTGGCGGGTTGCTCATACTAACTTGCGGTCAGTCAGACAAGATGTTCGCGCGTTCGTCGGGCAAGGCGCAACGATCAACGCGCAGCGGCAGGCGTGTCGTGGATGCAGATTGCGCCCCGGCGTCAGCATTCGCTCGTCCGCCCGGCGGCTGAAGCCGCAGGCTACGGTTGCCAGGCTCGCCTGCGCGGGCTTCACCGGGCGATACCGGATTCTTTTCTCAAAAACCATTCTTGGAGTCCACTGCAAAAAGGCTTAACCGCCAAGGACACGAAACGCACGAAGGGGAAGAACCATGAAGCGCATTTCCTTCGTGTCCCTTGGTGACTGCGTAACGCGAAATGTATTCCGCCCGTCTGCCGATAGATAATGAAGCGCATGTCCTTCGTGTCCCTTGGTGACCTTCGTGGTCAGGCTTCACCGCCAGGGACCCGAAGCGCACGAAGGGGAAGAACCATGAAGCGCATTGCCTGGGTGTCCCTTGGTGACTGCGTAACGCGGAATGTATTCCGCCCGTCTGCTGATAGATAATGAAGCGCATGTCCTTCGTGTCCCTTGGTGACCTTCGTGGTTACAGCTTTTTGCAGTGAAGTCAATACATAAAATCGATAGCAATCCACGCTTCTGTTGAGATAATGAACCCATTTCGAGTCTTCTGGCAATCGGCACGCGACACGTTCGAGGACTTGTTGCCGCTCACGTTGATCGGCGCCATCTGGTTGCTGGTCGTGCTGCCGCTCCCGCTGCTATCGGGCGGATTCGCAGTCGGTGGCGCACCATTTGGCGCAGCGGCATTGCTGATGTTGACCACGCTGCCCATGGGGATGGCCAGTGCCGGGTTGACGGTCATTGCCCGACGGATTCACGAAGGGCGCACGGTATCGTGGGGCGACTTCGTGGCAGGCGCGCGGCAACACTATCGTATTGGGTGGCAGGTGTACGGCGCATGGCTTGCCGGGTTGCTGATTCTCCTGGTCAATGCCGCTTTCTACGCGCAGATGGACGCGCCAATCGGCATCTATCTGATGCTGCTGTTTGCCTATCTGCTGGTTGCGTGGGTCAGCCTGTTGATCTATCTCGGTCCGCTGACGCTGCTGCAAGAGCGCCCGAGTGTGCGTCTGGCGTTTCGCAATGCGTTCGTCCTGGCGTTCGGCAGACCGCTGTTTACTATTGTGACCCAGGTGTTGATGGGGATTCTTGTCTTTCTCTCGATGTGGCCGCCGCTGCTTCTGCTGCTGCTCATCATGCCCGCATTACTGGCAGTGTGGGGGTTTCGCGCCACAGTGGCGCTGATTGCCGATGCGGAAGCGCGGCGCCAGGCGCAGCAGGAGCGTGAACGCGCCGCAACGATGACGACCGCCAATCTGCCCGCCACCGAGAAAGGACGCGGCGGGCAGATCCGCCCGCGAGAATAGCACGTTGCCGCGACCGTCACACAGGAGGCGCTTATGGACACACCAGGCACATCGTTGACCGTATGGCGTCCGTTGGTTGCCGCAGTCGTCGTTGCGATGGCGGCCGTGGCGATCTGTTACCTGACTGCGCCGGGTAATCTGGCAGCGGCGCCTCCTGCACAGATCGGCACGTTGAGCATGGAGATCTCGAAGCGCCTCCAGGGATCGGAGGTCATTCAGGTCGGACAGGAATTGACGTTCACAATTCGCATTACCAACACCGGCACGATCTCGATCACAACGCTGCCGTTGATCGATGAGTATGAGTCGAGCATTCTGCAACTCGAACGCACCGATCCGCTGTCATCGACCAACATCGTGACGCCGGCAACCGGCGGTGGATTGATCACCTGGAGCGACCTGACGACCGACACGGTGTTTGGTCCGCTCAATCCGGGGCAGTCGATTGAGATTATCACCGTCTTTCGCGCGATTGCGCCGCGGGTGGCGACGGTCAACCGGGCGCGTATCGGCGCCGCCGTGGGATTTGGCGGCGAGCAGTATGCCGGGGAAGGGCGCAGCAGCAGCGGTGATGCGATTGGCGGGCAGGTCATTGTGCGAAAAGAAGTCGTGACGGATACCGTCGCCGCCAGTGGCTTGCCGCTGACGTTTACCATTACGATTAGCAACGACGGCGCCGCCGACCTGACGCGCATTCCGCTGCGCGATACGTTCGATCCAACGTACCTGGCGTTTGCCAGCGCCGTTCCAACGCCAACGATCACTTCCACATCGTCGATCACCGAGAGCGTCCTGGAGTGGGACGATGTGCTGCCTGGTCTCGGGCTGACGCGGCTGCGTCCGGGTGAAGTGATCACGGTCACTACCGTCTTCACGGCGTTGCGCTCTGTCGATGCTGCATTCATCAACCGCGCCGACGCTGTGGGGGTGCGCGACGAGTTCGACGACGACGTGCAGGCGCCGCGTCAGGCGGAGGTCCCAATCCGAATTATTCCCGGACCGGCAGAGGCGACACGGACTCCTACACCGACCGCGACCTCCACGCCTACGGCGACCCCAATCCCGGCGTCTCCCGAAGAACCGCAACCGCGCCCGACGGACGTTCCGGCAACGCCAACTGAAACCCCAACGCCGACAGTCGAGGCGATCACCGCCACGGCGACCGCCGAAGCGACGGAGGCTACGGCAACGCCGACGGTTCCGGCGCCGGCGACGCTGCCGCGCACCGGCGGGTCGGACGGCATCCTGTGGGTGGCGGCAGCCGTAGCGCTGGTTCTCGGCGCTGCGCTGGCGCTGCGCTCAAAAGTGCGATTCTGATATGTATTGGCGGTCACGTGTTATTCGATATGCGGTTGTCCCTTCCGCCTTTGGGCATATGCTGGCGGCGACGACTGAACATGGCATCTGTGCGGTTGCGCTCGGCGATGATCCGGCGATGGTGATCGCCGATCTGTCGCGTGCATTCAGCGATGCAACCCTCGATCCGGAGGAACGTCCTCTCAACGACTGGATAGACGCCCTGCTCGACTATCTGCGCGGCGAGCGGACGAATCTCGATCTGCCGCTCGATGTGGCGGCAACACCGTTTCAGCGGGAAGTCTGGAACGCACTCCGCGCCATTCCTTACGGCGAAACACAGACCTATCAGCAGGTGGCGCAGCGGATCGGGCGTCCACACGCAACGCGCGCCGTGGCGCGGGCTTGCGCCAGTAATCCGGTCGCGCTGATTGTGCCGTGCCATCGTGTTGTGCGCGCCGATGGCGCGTCGGGCGGGTATCGCTGGGGGGTGGAACGAAAACGCGCCCTGATCGCGCACGAGGCGGCGCATATTAAACTTTGTGCATCTTGACACAAGTCTGGAAGGGCGTATAATGCCATACATCCGCGCAGAGAGGCGCAGTTAACGCCGCTGTGCGGCGCATGCGCCCTGCTTGCTCCGTAACAACGAGGAACCATTGATGCTGATCGACTACCTGCCGATCCTGACGCTGTTCCTGGTGGCGATGTTCATCGCCGTCTTCGTGATCGTGCTGTCGCGCTACCTGGGACCGCAGCGCCCAAGCCGGCGCAAGTTGATGCCGTATGAGTCGGGCATGGAGCCGATCGGTCCGGCACAGCGTCGTTTCCCGATCAAGTTCAACCTGGTGGCGATGCTGTTCATCCTTTTCGACATCGAGATCATCTTCCTTTTTCCCTATGCGCTGGTCTACCGGCAACTCGGCGTTCCAGGGCTGGCGGTCATGGGAGTGTTCTTCCTGGTGCTGGTGATCGGCCTGGTGTATGAGTGGCGGCGAGGAGCGTTGCGATGGGAATAGAGCAGAAAGCAGGCGACATGGGGATTGTCACCGCCTCGCTCGAGCAGGTGGTGAACTGGAGCCGTTCCAACGCGATGTGGCCCCTGTTGTTCGGGCTGGCGTGCTGCGCCATCGAAATGATGGGCGCGCAGAGTGCGAACTACGACCTGTCGCGGTTTGGCATGGAGATCAACCGCGCGTCGCCGCGTCAGGCGGACCTGATGATCGTCGCGGGGCGTGTGTCGCGTAAGATGGCGCCGGTGGTGCGCCGCCTCTACGATCAGATGGCGGACCCGAAATGGGTCATTGCCATGGGTGATTGTGCAGCATGCGGCGGTGTGTTCAACAATTACGCCATCGTTCAAGGGGTCGATGAGATTGTGCCGGTCGATGTGTATGTCGCCGGATGCCCGCCACGCCCCGAAGCATTGATCGACGGCATTATCCATTTGCACGAGAAAGTCCGACGGATGCGGCTCGACGGTACGCTGCGTGAGCCGGTGCACCTGTCGTAGACGAAACAATGCCGGGTGCGGCATCCTGCAGGTATGCGCAGCGTGACCCGCTGCCCGGCGCCGATGCCAGGAGAACGATCATGGCACTCGATAATCGAACCGTCCTGGCGCGATTGCAGGCGGCGCTGCCTGATGCCATCCTCAGTTCGTCAGAGTTTCGCGGTGATCTGAGCGTGTATGTTCGCCCGGAACGGATCGTCGATGTTGCGCGCTTTCTGCGCGATGACCCTGAGTTGCGCTACAATTTCCTCGAAAACCTGTGCGGCGTCGATTATCTTGGTCGTGAGCCGCGCTTCGAGGTCGTCTATCATCTGCTGTCGTTCGCCAATCGCCACCGGCTCTGTCTGAAAGTCGGCGTCAGCGAACGCGACCCGTCGGTCCCATCGCTGACGGAACTCTGGCCCGGCGCCAATTACCACGAGCGAGAGACGTTCGATATGTTTGGCATCACGTTCACGGGTCATCCCTGCCTTGATCGGATTCTGATGCCGGAGGAATGGGAAGGTCATCCGCTGCGGAAAGATGTGCCGCTCGGCGCCGAAGAAGTGGCGTTCACCTTCAACCAGGACCGCATCTACGCGCACAAGCCGTTTGCAAAGGAGTAGGCAGCGATGACGGTCACCGAAACCCGTGCGCGCAACCTGAGCATCCCCGCCCCCAGCCAGATCACCCGCCCGGCGCTCGAAGGGGCGAAAGAAACCATGGTGCTGAATATGGGTCCCCACCATCCCAGCACCCATGGCGTGCTGCGGCTGGTTGTCGAACTCGATGGCGAAACCGTGGTTGATACGGCGCCCGACATCGGGTATCTGCACACCGGCATTGAAAAAACGATGGAGAGCAAAACGTACCAGAAAGCCGTGGTGCTGACCGACCGCACCGATTATCTGGCGCCGCTCTCCAACAATCTGAGTTATGTGCTGGCAGTCGAGAAACTGCTCGGTTGCGAGATCCCCGAGCGTGCAACCGTCGCGCGTGTGCTGCTGGTCGAACTGCAACGCATTGCCAGTCATCTGGTATGGCTCGGCACCCACGCGCTCGATCTGGCGGCAATGAGCGTGTTCCTCTACGGCTTCCGCGAACGTGAACAGATTCTCGACATCTTTGAACTGGTCTCGGGCGCGCGCATGATGACCAGTTATTTCCGCGTCGGCGGGCTGGCGTATGACCTGCCGGCCGAATTCGACGCCGCCGTTGAGGCGTTCCTGCAGATCATGCCGGGACGCATCGATGAGTATGAAGCCCTGCTGACCGACAATCCGCTCTGGATCGAGCGCACGCAGGGCATTGGCGCCATTGACAGCGATGCAGCGATTGCCCTGGGATTGACCGGACCTGGTCTGCGCGCGACCGGCGTGGCATGGGACCTGCGCAAAACCATGCCCTACTGTGGCTACGAAACCTACTCGTTTGCCATCCCCACTGCTACCCACGGCGATATTTACGACCGCTACCTGGTGCGCATGGCGGAAATGCGCGAGAGCGTCTCGATCTGCCGTCAGGCGTTGCAGCGGCTGCGTGATATTGGTCCTGGACCGTACATGACGCCGGATCGCAAGATTGCGCCGCCGCCAAAGAGCGAGATCACGCACAGCATGGAAGCGCTCATCCATCATTTCAAGTTGTGGACCGAGGGCTTCAAGCCGCCGCGCGGCGATGCGCTGGCGGCGGTCGAGTCGCCGCGCGGCGAACTGGCGACCTATATCGTCAGCGATGGCAGCGCGAAACCGTATCGCGTCCATTTCCGCGCGCCCTCTTTTGTCAATCTCCAGTCGCTGCCGCATATGGCGCGCGGGCATCTGGTCGCCGATCTGGTGGCCCTCATCGCCTCGCTCGACCCGGTGCTCGGCGAAGTTGATCGCTGAAACCTGAAAGAACACGAGAACCTTGTATGTCCCTGACCGAAAAATACGGCGCCGAGATCGAAGCGATCGTGGCGCGTTACCCCCACAAACGCAGCGCGGTTCTGCCGTTGCTCTTCATTGCCCAG
This sequence comes from uncultured Roseiflexus sp., assembly GCA_937935075.1. GTDB lineage: Bacteria > Chloroflexota > Chloroflexia > Chloroflexales > Roseiflexaceae > Roseiflexus. Next base: position 17,186 of record CALGYB010000054.1, read on the forward strand.
GATGAGTATGGGTATCTGACCGATGCAGCCATGCGCGAAGTGGCGGATCTGCTCGACATGCCGCCAACCGATGTGTTCGAGGTTGCCGGTTTTTACTCGCTGCTGTATAAACAGCCGGTCGGCAAGTGGGTCTTGCAGGTGTGCGATGATGTGCCGTGCGCCTTTTGCGGCGCCGAGGACCTGATCGCCGCGCTGCAAGCGCAACTGGGCATCGCTGTGGATCAGACGACGCCCGACGGCATGTTTACGCTGCAACGGGTCAAATGCCTGGCGGACTGCGATCACGCGCCGGTGTTACAGGCGAACCTGGAGTACTACCACAACCTGACCGCGCCAGAGCACGTCGAAGCCGTGCTGGCGGAACTCCGACGGCGCGCAGAGTCTGGCGAGCAACTCAGCATTTCGGGGCGGTACGCAGACCGGTAACCTGTTTGCGAGGAGCGTCGTGTCGGACCACTCGCTCGATCAGCTTGCGGCAATGTCGCCGCTCGAAGTTTGCGCCGCGCTGCAGACCGCGCCTCACGGCCTTGATGAAGCCGAGGCGCGTAAACGCCGTGAACGCTACGGACCCAACGCGATTGCCGATACCCTGTCGGTCTCTACGCTACGCCGTCTCATCGCGTCGTTCACCAACTGGATTTCGCTGATCCTGTTGATCGCCGGCCTGCTGGCGTTTCTCAGCGATACGCCGATCATTGGCTGGATCATCCTGGTCGTCGCCCTTCTCAACGGAATCTTCACCGCCTGGCAGGAATATCTCGCCGAACGCGCCATCGCCGCACTCCGTCAACTGTTGCCGGCAAACGCCTATGTGCGTCGCGCCGGGCAGGTGCGCCAGATTCCGACGACAGAGGTCGTCCCTGGTGATATTCTGCCCCTGAAACCGGGCACAGTCGTGGTCGCAGACGGCTACCTTATCTCCAGCGATGGGTTGCGCGTCAAGCAGACCGCACTAACCGGCAATGCCGCGCCGGTCACTAAAGTGGCCGGCGCCATGCCCGATCCGACGCTGGCGCTGGCGGAACGCCCCAATATTCTGCTGGCGGGTACGGTCGTGTTCGAGGGGCAGGGCAGCCTAGTCGTGGTGCATACCGGTATGCAGACCCTGCTGGGCACGATTGCCGAAAGCACTGCGGCGCTGCGCGCCGAGCCAAGCCCGCTGGGGCAGGCGTTGAACGCCCTTGCCGCCACGATAACCCGTGTCGCAATTGTCGCCGGTATTGGCGCGTTCCTGTTGACCGTTCTGGGACAACAGTTCTCCATTCAGGCCGGCATCATTTTTGCCATCGGCATGATCGTCGCGTTTGTGCCGGAAGGGCTGTTGCCGACGGTCACGCTGGCGCTGGCGCTGGCGCGGCGGCGCCTGGCGCGCTATGGGGTGCTGGTGCGACGGCTGGCAGGAGTCGAAAGTCTGAGTTCGGCGACGGTGTTGTGCCTTGATCGGGTTGAGACGCTGACCACCAATGCGCTGACGGTCAACACCATCTGGGCTGGCGGGCGGGTCTACACCACGACCGGCAGCGATTATCGACCGGAGGGTGCGTTTCTGCACGAACGCGCCCTGGTGCGGGTGTCATCAGATCCCGACCTGACGGCAGTGTTGCGGGCTGCGGTGTTGTGCAACAACTCGCGTCTGTTGCCGCCTGACGCCACCAATCCCGACTGGCACATCGTCGGTGATTCATTGGAAGGCGCGCTGCTAGCGACCGCAGCGCGCGGCGGCATCACTGAAGCAACCATTGGCAACTGCGTGGTGCGCGTGCAGAGTTTCCCGTATGAGCCACGCCGCCAGCTTGGCAGCGTGATCGTGTCGCTCGAAGCCCACGGTAAACGCGAACTGGTGGCATATGTGCGCGGCGCCGGTCGTGTTGTGCTCTCGCTCTGCGCATCCATCCAGCGCCGGGGGGCGGTCACGACACTGGATGAAACCACACGGCGGGAAATCGAACAAGTCATTGACAATTACGCCCGCACCGGTCAGCGTGTGGTCGCCTTTGCCATGCGGATACTCGAAGAGCTGCAGGAAGGGATGATGTGGCGCGCGCGCGATATTGAACACGACCTGACCTTTCTCGGTTTCGCTACGCTCCAGGAACCGCCACAGCCAGAAGTCGTCCAACTGATCGAGGGATGCCGTAAGGCGGGTATTCGGGTGATCATTGTCACCGGTGCGTATGGACTGACCACTGAAGCGACCGCACGGCGAATCGGTCTGATCGACACGCCACACGTTCAGATTGTGACCGGCGCCGACCTCGACGACATGAGCAGCGCCAACCTCGGGTTGCTGCTTGCGCCGCTGGAAGATGTGGTATTCGCCCAAATGGACGCAGCGCATAAGCAACGAATCGTCGAAGCGTTGCAGCAGCGTGGTGAGGTGGTCGCATTTCTTGGTGACAGTATCAACGACGCGCCGGCGCTGCGGCAGGCGGAAATTGGCGTGGTCGTCAGCGCATCGGGAACGGCAGTCGCGCTGGCTGCCGCCGATATCGTGCTCAACGCGCAACACCCCGCTGGTCTGCTCCTGGCAATCGAGGAAGGGCGCGCGATCTTCGCCAATATCCAGAAACTCGCCGCGTATGTTTTTGCGCACAATGTCGCCGAAGCCGCCGTGATTGTCATCAGTGTCATCGCCGGCATCCCGCTGCCACTGACGGTGTTACAGGTGCTGGCAATTGACGTCGGAACAGAATTGCTGCCGTCGGTCGCGTTGAGCACCGAACCACCCGAACCAGGCATCCTGGAACAGCCGCCGCGCTCGCGCACCGCGCCGCTGCTCGACCGTGAGACGCTGCTGCGCACCTTCGCTATGCTGGGCATGCTGGAAGGGGCGCTGGCGTTGCTGGCATTCTTCGCCGCCTACTGGAGCGCCGGGTGGCGACCGGGTATGCCAATGGACGATAGCGGCGACCTCTACGCTCAGGCGACGACCCTGGCTTATATGGCGATTGTGATGGCGCAGGTGGGTGTGGCGTTCGCCAGCCGAACGCGCCGGAGTTCGGTGTTTCACATTGGGCTGTTCACCAACCGGGCGCTGGTGATCGGAACGCTCCTCTCAGTCGTGCTGATGCTGGCGCTGGTGTATATCGAGCCGCTGGCGGAACTTTTCAACTTTGTTCCGCCACACTCCGAACACTGGATTATGCTGGTCTCCTTTCCGGCGATCATGCTCCTGGTGGACGAAGTCTTCAAGTGGTGGCAGCGACGCCGCCAGACGGTACAGTTTGCTTTTTGAGCCATTGCGAGCGACATGTGACCGAACAACGTGCTGCGCCGGCGCGCATTCTGGTCTGCATCAGTGAGGAAGAGCAATCGCAGGCGGTGATTCGCCATGCTGCGCGGGTGGGGGTTGAACTCGGCGCCGAACTCCTGGCGTTGCATGTCGAGCCGCCGGGCGCCGCCACCCGGCGTCCGGCGCGCGCTGCGCAGCAACTGGAGCGCAACCTGCGCCTGGCGCGCGACCTGGGCGCCCACGTGCGGGTGATCGACAGTCATCGCGTTGTATCTTCCATCCTCCAGTATGCGCACGATCACGGCGTGCAACGCATCATCGTCGGCAAGCCGCGCCCACGCACCTGGCGGCACTGGTTCACCGGCGACATTGTGACCCGGCTGCTCCGTGAGACCGATATTCCCATCGAAGTGGCGCCGGGGATCGCTGAAGAGCAGATCACGGTGGGTGGATAAGGGGGGATACGCAGGTCGCCGCTACTTCCTGCTCGTTTGTACTGGCTCAGAGTGAGGGTGTGCAAGATGCGCTCGCGCCGCTCGAAATCGGTGTTTTGCAACGCGAAGACGCGGAGGCGCAAAGGTTTTTCTTGGCGTCTTGGGGTTGCGATTTTGAACGCAAAGGCGCGGAGGCGCGAAGGGTTTCCGTGGCGTCTTGGGGTTGCGATTTTGAACGCAAAGGCGCGGAGGCGCGAAGGGTTCTTGGTGTCTTAGCGTCTTTGCGTTGCGTTTTGGCTACCTGGCGTTGCGATTCTTAACGCGAAGACGCAAAGCCGCCAAGGTTTTTTTAGAGACCATTGACCACGCGGTGAATACCATGTTTGACCAATCTTTGCCCAAAGTTGATGACCAGACCAAGTTTCAAGCCGGTCAGCCGCAGATAAGTCAAAACTTGCGATTCAAAAATCGGATTGTACGTCATCACGGCTTTGCATTCCACAATCACCAGCCCGCCGACAAGCAAGTCGAGCCGCAAGGGGGCGCTGATAACCTGTCCTTTATACATCACTGGCACAAGTTTTTCGCGCTCCACTTTTGGACCTCGGCTTTGAATTTCGATTGCCAGCGCGTCGCGGTAAATGCCTTCGAGTAGTCCAGGTCCGCCCAGCGTGCGATGGACCTCGATGGCCGCGTCCACGATAACCTGACTCAGCGCATTTTCATCCATACCTGCTCCTTAGTGCTTCGCGTCTTAGCGTCTTGGGGTTGCGATTTTGAACGCAAAGGCGCAGAGACGCAAAGAGATTTTGGTTCTGTGCGCCTTCGCGCCCTGGCATCTTTGCGTTAAGCGTCTCCGTAAAACTTCCTGTTCAACTGCTTCTCTTCCTTGCTGACCTGGAACCGCGCGTCGTCCATCTCGGAGAGATGGACGTACAACTTGTTCTTGTCCAGCAATTCCGCCAGCAGGCGTTTTTGCTGTTCCAGGACGCCAATGGCCATAAACTCCTTCACTGCCTCGTCGGGCATGCGCGGGGGGGCGAGCAGGCGGATGATTTCATCCTGCGCCAGCACTTCGTTGAAGAAAATCTCCCTGGCGCTGCTCTTCTTCCTTCGTCTGCCCGCCTTCGAGGACGCAGTCCTTGTAGGGCCAAACCGGCGCCACTTCGCCGCCTCAGGGGGTAGAGACTATGACGACGCTTTTGCCTGAACAAGTGTACAGTGAATGCGCGTCTTCTAACCGTGTTATACAGCATATCAGCACGAAGGAGTATATAGCAACGCATGTTCTGTGTAAAGGGATTTGTTCACGCTCCCGGCTGCCTCTCTCACAAGTGTCGATTTTTTTGATAGGAAGCCGCATGACACCGGCGGCTTCGCCGAAGGACGCACTCCTGTGCCGAAGGCGCTCAAACGCTGCTCTTATGCGCCAGGCTTTACGAAAAAATCTCAACAGGCGGCAAACCCGGTCACGCACCGCACGAACTCCAGCGGGCGTTCGAGGTGCGGCGTGTGCCCGGCGCCTTCGATGATCTGATGGCTCATCGCCGGGCAGCGTGCGCACATCTTGCGAGCAATCGCCGTAAACTTCTCATCGAGCGCGCCGGTGATCGCTAGCGTCGGAATAGTAAGACGCGGCAGATCATCCCAGAACGACGGTTGCGCACCCGTTCCCATGCTGCGCAGGCTGGCTGCCAGCCCTGCTGCGGTATTGCGCAGGCGCTGTGCGCGCAGTCGCTGCCGCACGTGGTCTGGCAACCGCTGCTGACTCGCCCATAGCGGCAGTCGCTCCCACTCGTCCACGAAGGCTTCAATGCCGTACTGTTCGATGCGCATGGCAAGCGCCTCATCGTGGGCGCGCCGCGCCGCACGTTCCGTCTCCGTCTCCAAACCTGGCGAGCCGCTCTCCAGAATCAGCGACTGCACCACGCCGGGATGCAACACGGCGATGCCAAGCGCCAGCCGCGCCCCCATCGAATAGCCGAGCAGATGCGCCGGCGCTGCCTCCAGATGGCGCAGCAGAGCGGCAATGTCGGCGGCGACCGACGGCAGCGACCCGCGCGCCGGGTCCGATGGCGCCGGTGTGCGCCCGTGCCCCGGCAGGTCGATACAGATCACGCGAAACTGCTGCGCGAAGTGAGAGATGACCTCATCCCAGGATGCGCTGCTGCCGGTGAAGCCGTGGAGGAGAACGAGCGGATCGCCTGCGCCGGTTTCAAGATAGCGATATGCGATACTGCTTGAGATGGCAACAAGAGGTTTCATTGACCAATCCAGACGATCGGGTCTGAAGCATACCCATCATCAGCATCTCCGTCAATCGGCGTGTCCCGACGATCACGCTGCGTGAAGCAACCATTACCCTAAATTGCGCCAGACGCGCTACAATAAGAAGACTACAAGAATACTATGCGCCACCGCAACGGTGCGGCAGGTAACGGCGCCATTATGCTTCGCTTGCTTTGTCTGGCGCTCTCCGCCGCCTGTTCCGGTGGTGCGCGGAGGCGCCTGCGATGCGTATCAGGAAAGAGTTTCCTCCGCTCTTCCGCGACCGCCGTGAAGCCGGCAGATTGCTGGCGCAGCGGCTGGCGACATTGACCGACCATCCCGATCTCCTGGTGCTGGCACTGCCACGCGGCGGCGTGCCGATCGCGTATGAAGTGGCGCGCGCGCTCCGCGCGCCGCTTGACATTGTCCTTGTGCGGAAACTGGGTGTGCCTGGTCATGCCGAACTGGCAATGGGCGCGATCGCTGAAGGCGGCGTGCGTGTGCTGAACCATGCCGTAATCAGAGAACTCGACATTTCAGAAGATATTATTGATCATATTGCCAGAGAAGAACAGCGCATCCTCGAGCAACGCCGACGCCTCTACCGTGGCGAGCGACGACCGCCGACAGTTGAGGGGATGCGCGTCATCCTCATCGACGATGGACTGGCGACCGGCATGACGATGATGGCGGCCATCGAAGTCGTGCGGCGCGGCGGTCCGGCGGGGATCATTGTGGCCACGCCGGTTGCTGCACCGGAAAGCGTCGCCGAGATTGAGACGCTGGTCGATGACGTGGTGACGCTGGCGACCCCTGAGTTTCTCTATGCCATCGGTATGTGGTACAGCGACTTCACGCCAACCAGTGATGAGGAGGTGTGCACTCTGCTTGCCGAGGCGCTTCGCGGCTATGCGCCGACGCCCCCTTCTGAGATTGCGCTCGAACGTGGCAGCGAGAGCGCCTGACAATGACGGTGCGCACGATCACTCCATCACCGCGCAATGCAGGAGGTTCATATGAGGGTTTTGCTCAAAGGAGTGTCACGTGAGGAAGTGCGAGAACTGATTGCGCTGAACAAGACGCCATGGGTCTCGTTGTTTCTGGCGCCCTGTCCGCCTGGTGAAACCATCCAGCGCGCGATTCGACTCGAAAACCTGCTGCGCCGTAGCGAGGCGGACCTTGAGTCGCGCGGATATGATCGCAATGAGGTGCACGCAATACTGGCGCCGGTATGGAGTCTCACCGACGTGCGATTACTGGAGGAATATCAGGATTCGGGGCTGGCGTGCTATGTCGCACCGGAAGAGTTTCACCTCCACCGTCTGCCGTATCACGTCAGTGATGGCGTGACGGTTGGTCAGCGGCCCTCTATCAAGCCGTTGCTCATACCGCGCCCTGCGACCGATTCGTTCTATGTGCTGGCGCTGAGCAAGAATCGCATGCGACTGCTGCATGCCACGCCGTCGGGCATCACCGTCGTACCGCTGCCCGATGCGCCCGCCAGCATCGATGATCTGACGCAAACCGATCCGACCGGACGCCAGGCGCAGCGCCATGTCGCTCCTTCGACGCGCGGCGGCGCCAGTGGCGCAATGTACCCCGGTCACGGCGGCAATGTTTACGACGAAAAGGCCGAGGTGCAACGTTATCTTCAGGCGGTCAGCAGTGCGGTCGAACGCGCGCTCAACCGGACACGCGATCCGCTCGTGCTGGCAGGCGTCGATTATATGGTGGCGATGTATCGCTCGTTGAACGGCTATGCGCAGGTTATCGACGATCATATCAGCGGCAGTCCCGATCACGTCAGCGATGAGGTATTGTGCGAGCGCGGCGCGCAGGTGCTGACGGCGCACCTGAGTCGCCTTGCAACTGACGAACGCGACCGCTTCGAGGCGCTGTTGCAGCACACCCCGCCGCGCGCCAGCACGAACCTGCGTTCGATCCTGCCCGCTGCGCATGCCGGTCGTGTAGCGCGGATTCTCGTCGCCGGCGACCGGCAGGTGTGGGGACGCTACGACCCCGACGATGAAACGATCTCGCTCCATAATGAGCCGCTGCCAGGTGATGAGGACCTGCTGGATATTGCGGCGCAACAAACGCTCCTTCACGGCGGCGAAGCCGTTGCCGCGCCCGGGGCGGATATTCCCGGCAACAGCGGCGTGGCAGCGGTTTTTCGCTACTGAAGGTCATGGACATCCGTCTGATCGGCGTTGGCTGAGCCTGTCGAAGCCAACGCCAGCGGTTTACCAGGAGGCGCTCAGGAACAAGCGCGGGGTTCAGCGGGACGGCAACTGTAGCGCGGATTGCTCAGGCAATGGCGCCCAGGGCGACGGGTTGCAGTTCAATACCTTTCAAACAAGCAAGACGAGCCATCATTACGGGGTACATACGCGAGGTCTTTGTGCCTTTGCGCTTATGTGTGCGCTTATTTGAAAGGCATGGGTTCCAGGTTTAATCTGACAATGGCGTGCAGAGCGCAATCCGTATGAATCCGTCTCAATCCATGAGCATCCGTGAACTATTATCCGCTTTGTTCAACGCGCAACCAACGTGAACTTTCCTTTTCATCCCCTTCTCATCTTCGAAGCTTTCTGCAAGCGCTTTTCCACCCTCTCTCCATTCCGTTTATACGCGCTGTGGCGTAGACTCAAAGTGACAACGAGCAGTGGCGCGACACCACTGTAGAAAGGGGAAAACCATGAAACGTTGGACATTTATGCTCACCCTCTTGCTGGCGATGACCGGCGTGCTTGTTGCGGCAGCGCCAGCAAACGCCGCCGAACGGCAGCGCTGCTTCCCGGAAACTGGCTACTGCGTCTCCGGCGCAATCCTGCGCTATTGGGAGCGCAACGGCGGTCTGCCGGTCTTTGGCTACCCGATCAGCGAACTGCGCGTCGAGACGGTTGAGAACTGGACCGGTCCAGTGCAGTGGTTCGAGCGTGACCGCCTCGAAGATCATGGCTCGATCGGCGTTCTTGCCGGACGGCTTGGCGCGCAGGTGCTCGACTGGCAGGGGCGCCCCTGGCAATCGCTGCCACGCCCAACGTCGATTCCGAAGGGATGCCAGTTCTTCCCGGAGACAGGACACACCCTGTGTGGCAAGTTCCTGGACTACTGGCGGCGCAATGGCGGACTGATGCGCTTCGGCTATCCGATCAGCGAGCCGATGACCGAAACGCTGGCGAATGGCGATGAACTCTGGACTGGCACGGTGCAGTACTTCGAGCGGCGACGCATGGAGTACCATCCGGAACTGGCCGGAACGCGGTATGAAGTGTTGCTCGGCTTGCTGGGGCGCGACATGTATACGGCGCTCAGCGACCGCTGCGCACCACCGGCGCCGTTCCTCGGACCGACGACGCGCGCCTACCCGGATATCCTTGGCTGCCCGTCACCCTTCCCGAAACTGGCGTTTCCAGCGGCATCGCAACGCTTCGAGCGCGGCGCCATGTACTGGGTCGCCAATCCCAGCACCATATCGTCCTGGATAACCGGTAACATCTGGGTGGTGTTCTACGACAACGCGCGCGGGTCGCTCGTCTGGCAACTGCACCCGGATTACTGGCGCGAGGGGGAGCCGGCAAGCGGTGGCATGACGCCGCCGCCAGGACTGTTCGAGCCGATCCGCGGCTTTGGCAAACTGTGGCGCGAGAACCCGGCCATCCGCGAAACGCTTGGCTGGGCTGTCGAACCGGAGCAGGCGGATACTGCGGTGGAGCAGTACTTCCGGGGTGGGGCATTTGCCATCTACCGGATGAATAGCGACCGCATCTACATCATGAAACCGGACAACACGGCTGAGGACATTCAGCGCATTCGCTGAGCGGTAGAAACGACGAAGGACGGGGCGGGCATCCCGTGTGGATGTCCGCCCTGTGTGTTGAAACGCGCCTGTTTCATTGGCATCTCATCCTCGACGCGCCCTGTCAGGACATTGCCATCTTCTCGCTCTTCCTTCGATGCGTACAGTAGCGTAGAATCAACGTGACAGACGGCAACGGCGCTCTACCACTGCAGAAAGGAGACAACCTTGAAACGCTGGACGCTTGTGTTCACCCTGTTGCTGGCAATGACCGGCGTGCTTGTTGCGGCAGCGCCAGCAAACGCCGCCGAACGGCAGCGCTGCTTCCCGGAAACCGGCTACTGCGTCTCCGGCGCAATCCTGCGCTACTGGGAACGCAATGGCGGTCTGCCGGTCTTCGGCTACCCGATCAGCGAACTGCGCGTCGAGACGGTTGAGAACTGGACCGGTCCAGTGCAGTGGTTCGAGCGTGACCGCCTCGAAGATCATGGCTCGGTCGGGGTTCTTGCCGGACGGCTTGGCGCGCAGGTGCTTGAGTCGCAGGGTCTCTCCTGGCAGTCGCTGCCGCGTCCCGACTCGGCGCCGCAGGGATGCCGGTTCTTCCCGGAGACCGGTCATTCGCTATGCGGCACGTTTTTGGAGTACTGGGAGCGCAACGGCGGACTGATGCGCTTCGGCTACCCGATCAGTGAGCCGATGACCGAAACGTTGCCGAATGGCGATGAACTCTGGACCGGCACGGTGCAGTATTTCGAGCGACGGCGGATGGAGTACCATCCGGAACTGGCAGGCACCCGGTACGAAGTGTTGCTTGGCTTGCTGGGACGCGATGTGTATACGTTGTATACGTCCGCCAAAGACCGCTGCGCCGCGCCGGCGCCGCTCCTCGGTCCAACCGTGCGCGCCTACCCGGATATCCTTGGCTGCCCGGCGCCCTTCCCGGCTGTGCTGTTTTCGGCAGCATCGCAACGCTTCGAGCGCGGCGCCATGTATTGGATTCCCATAGCGCCTTTGTATGCGTGGAGGTATACCGGCAACATCTGGGTGGTGTTCTACGACAACGCGCGCGGCTCGCTGGTCTGGCAGGTGTATGCGAGCCGCTGGCGCGAAGGGATGCCTGAAAACGGCGGACTGACGCCGCCGCCGGGTCTGTTCGAGCCGATCCGCGGCTTTGGCGAGGTGTGGCGGAGCGTCCCGTCACTCCGCGAGACGCTTGGATGGGCAGTCGAGCCGGAGCAGGCCGATAGGACTATCATGCAGTATTTCCAGAGCGGCGCATACGTTATCTACCGCGTGAATAGCGATCGGGTCTACATTTTGAAGCCGGATAAAACGGCTGAGGACATTCCACGGATTCGCTAGGGTACAGTCGCGAGCCGCCGTCTCGCGGCGGGCTGATGAACATTCACCACATAATCCGGCATTCGCTTTGTGCCCGGCGACTGAAGCTGCGGGCTAATAGGAAGATCAACCAGATGTTGCACGTTCATTGTCCGTGTTGACCGTCGTGCGGTTGACGTTGGCTGAGCCGGTCGAAGCCAACGTCAGCCGCTCCACGTCCTTGATGTCCGGATTTTGGTTGATCGCTCTATTGAGGTTGCGAAGCCTGCTTTCGCAGGCTCTGCCGGATGTATCTCTTATATTCATATGTGGACGAATATGCGCGATCTCCCCACGCCGCCCAATCCGGCGCGCCTGACAGCCCTGCCATGGTGTGAGCACGAGCGAAGCGCCGCCTCACTCCAACCCTGAGCCAGGAGGCTGTCTGACCGTTCACGCCCGGACCCGATTCGCTAAGCGCCCTTGACGATCCGACAGTGTCTGCGTACAATCGTTCGTGTTGGATCGCAAGGGCGCACCAGCGCCCTGCTTATACTAATGCGCCGTCATTCGTACCATACTGCCGGTGTGCGTTGACCGTTGCGCCTTGCACAACGAACACGCGAGCATCTTGTCTGACTGACCGCAATTTAGAGCATATCCGAAAAATCGCTGACTAAGTGCGGCCGGGTAGGCGAAGGCATGCCTTCGCCTACCCAACGAGCTTTTCTGGACAGACTCTTCGTATTAGAAAGTATCGTAACGCCATGCGCCTGCTTCACCTGGCTGACCTGCATATCGGCATCGAAAACTATGGTCGCGTCGATCCATCCACTGGCCTGCACAGTCGTCTACGCGACTACCTGGAGCGCCTCGATGAGGCGATTGAGGTCGGCAGAGCCGAGGGCATGGATGCGGTGCTGATCGCCGGTGATATTTACAAGAACCGCACGCCAAACCCGACACAGCAGCGCGAGTTTGCGCGGCGTATTCATAACCTGCGGGCGCTTGGCGTGCCGGTGTTCATCCTCACTGGCAACCATGATATTTCTCCAGCTGCCGGGCGCGCGCACGCCGTCGAGATCTTCGATACGCTCGCGGTCGATGGCGTGACCATCGCCGACCGGCCACGTGTCCACACGCTGCGCACGCGATCTGGTCCGCTCCAGATCATTGCGCTTCCCTGGGTGACGCGCCACGCGCTGCTGACGAAAGAGGAATTGCGCATGGCGTCGTTTCTGGAAATTGAAACGATGCTGATCGAGCGGGTGGAACGCTTTCTACGCCAGGCCGCCGATGATCTCGATCCGGCGCTGCCGGCAGTGTTGGCCGTTCACGGAACGATCGATGGCGCGACGTTCGGCGCGGAACGGCAGGTGCTGCTCGGGCGCGACCTGGTATATCCACGCAGTCTGATGGCGCTGCCGAATGTCGATTATGTGGCAATGGGGCATATCCACTGCCATCAGGCGATTGGCGAGCATCCGCCGATCATCTATCCGGGCAGTATCGAGCGGATCGATTTCGGCGAAGAGGACGAGGATAAGGGATGTGTCATCGTCGATCTGGCCGCAAAGGGCGAAGCGCGCTGGCGTTTTCATAAACTGGCGGCGCGTCCATTCGTCACGATTGCGGTCGATGTGCGCGGCATGACCGATCCGATGCAGCGGGTGCTGGCAGCCATCGAGCGGCGTTCGTTGCACGGCGCGGTGGTGCGGGTGAAAGTCGACGCGCACTCCGAACAGACGGAACTGATCCAGACCGAGACCATCCGGCGCGTACTCGATGATGCTGGCGCATATGTGATTGCCGCCGTGACGGTCGAGGTCGAACGCAGCAGCCGTGGGCGATTGGGCGGCGGCGATGCGAGCGTCCTCGACGGATTGACCCCGCGCCGTGCGCTGGAGTTGTATCTGCGTCAGAAGACGCCGCCACTCGCGGAAGAACGCATCGCCGCGCTTCTCGCTGCTGCCGATGAACTGCTGGCGGAGGGCGCGCAGGATCACACGGAACGGTTGTCCTGACGCAGATTGTGACGTGCGCTCCCCAAAACGGAGGGCGTGGGCTGCGCCTGTCGAAGTCAATGCCTGCCTCTCACCTTGGCGATGGTCATCATTTCGCGGCAGGCGTGGGCTGCGCCTGTCGAAGTCAACGCCTGCCACTGTCCTTGTCTGTCCAGGTTCAGGTTGGTCGCTCTACAAGAAATAAAGCCGGTCTAGCCTCAATACCTTTCGAGTAAGCTCACACAAAGGTGCAAAGACTCCACGCCTTTGCCCCGTCGATGATGGCTCGTCGTCCTTATTTGACAGGTATTGGGTCTAGCCTGCGAAGGCAGGCTTCGCAACCGTAGCCTGCGGCTTCAGCCGCCGGGCGCAGCGCGAATGCCAGATATGTGCTCCATCAATGGATTGCCGGCGCTACCTCTTCGGCAAACTGGTAAAGCGGCGTGTGATCGTAAGCGACACGCGGGAAATAGGTGATAAAGTAGTCTATACCCACGTCCGCCAGCGCCTGAAGGCGTTCGGCAACTTGTTCACTTGTGCCGACGATGGCGTTCTGATGCAACTGGTCGACGCTCCATCCGTAGGTCGCGCGTACCTTCTCGGTGGCGGCAGCGATGTCGGCGCCGGGTTTGACCAGCACGATGTTGACGTTGCTCGATTTAATGATGTCGTTGTAGTCGCGCCCAACTGTTTCGCAGTGCTCGCGGAGGATTGCAAGTTTGCGACTGACCGTTTCCGGTGAGCCGCCGATATTACAGGCGTTACCGTACTGCGCGACCAGTTTCAGGGTTACCTGTTCGCCGCTGCCGCCGATCCAGAGCGACGGATGTGGCTTCTGCACCCCGCGCGGCTCGTTGATCGGACCATCGATGCGGTAGTATTCTCCCTCGAACGTCGGCGTGGTTTCCGTCCACATTTTGACGATAATCTTCGTCGCTTCGCGGAAGGCGCGCATGCGGTCGCGGGTTTCGGGGAAACCGTAGCCGTAGGCGCGCCATTCATGCTCGTACCAGCCGGCGCCAATGCCGCAGTAGAGACGACCGTGGCTGAGCACATCGACGGTCGAGGCGATTTTCGCCAGCAGCGCCGGGTTGCGATACCCGATGCATGTCACCATCTGCCCGATGTGAACGCGCTGCGTGTCGCGCGCCAGCGCCGCCGTGATCGTCCAGCACTCGAAGACGGCTTCCTGTTCGATCCGCGGCACAGTATGAAAATGGTCGTACACCCAGATCGAGTCGTACACCGGCAGTGCATCGGCGGTCTTCGCAACGGCGGTCATTGCCTCGTATTTAGTTATTGGGTCGTCGATCTCGATCAGGTCGAGCCGCCAGCCCTGTGGCGCAAAGGTTCCGAAACGAATGGTCATGATACCCGAATTTCCTTTCCCTGACGATGCTTTTGGCGTTCTACTGCACAGACTGCCTGGACGTTCAGTCATCCATTTTATCCTGAAACGCAAGACGTTCCCCAACTGCGCGATGCACATCAGTCACCATGCGGATCGCCTCCGCTGCATCGCGTGCGCTGTAAAACTCAGCGGGAATGACATCCTGGAGCGCATTGGGATAGCGCGCTTCGACGTAGTAGTAATCCAGCGTCTTGACCGCGTCTTTCAGTTCTGCAAAGAAGGGATCAAAGCGCGCTGCGAGATCGCACAGCTTAAAATCGAGTGGGTGAAGATCAGTTCTTCCCCCTGGCTGAAGAGGTGCGCCTTCAGCGCCTTCTCCGCTGTCTGTTGAGCCAGAAAACAGCACGTGTCATACTTCCCGGCCTGCGCTACAAACGGGAGGAAGTCCAGATCGGCGCTCGCCTGACGCCACCAGCGATCAGACTCACGTTGCGGGTCGTTCATAAAGCACCTGGGCATGTTGCAGTGCGTGTTTCCAAAAGGGACGCTGTTGGAGACGGTCGAAATCTTCGCTGTTGTATGCAAAAATGTCAACGCTCTCGCTGCTGTCGATCACACTGTAGACCCAGCGCGTCAACTCACGCGGCGAGCGGGGATCCTCGAAAAGCGCCAGCAGATCGATGTCGCTAAAGAGCGATGGAGTGCCGCGCGCCAGCGAACCGAACAGGACGACCCGAATGGCGCCAAGCGCGCGGAGTTGATCCGCCAGACGACGGGCTTCACTCAGGAGATGTTCATAATGGTGGGGCGATGCGCGCATAAGAGAACCGAGAACCGAGAACCCAGGAGGCGACAACGCTTTATTGCGGCGCACGGATATGATAGCATAGGGTCAGGCAGGAGGGGTTGGCGGAACTCACGACTTGCCGGCGGCGTCTTGAGGTATAGGAGTGCCACACACAGACAGGAGCAATGATATGCCTCCGCTCTATCGCTGGTTTGCGTTGTTGATGGTGATTGCAACGACCATCGCTGCATGCGGCGGTCCACGCCCGCAGCCAACCCCAACGCCGGTGACGGCGCAACCAACCCCGGTGGCGTCGCGACGCGATATTCCCCAACCGCCGACCCAGACGGCGCCGATCCTGGTGGCTCGTTCTCCCGAACCAGGGCAGGCGCTCGATCCAGGCGCTCCGGTCGAATTGGTGTTCGACCGCCCGATGGATCGCGCATCGGTGGCGGCAGCCCTGACCGTCGCCGGGGTGAGCGGGACGGTTGAATGGCCCGACGCGCGCACCGTGCGCTTCGTGCCTGGCGCGCCGCTGAAACGCGCTGCCACCTATGAGGTGCTGCTGCGCGAAACGGCGAAGAGCACTGATGGTGTGCCGCTGGCGGCG
This sequence comes from uncultured Roseiflexus sp., assembly GCA_937935075.1. Taxonomy (GTDB): domain Bacteria; phylum Chloroflexota; class Chloroflexia; order Chloroflexales; family Roseiflexaceae; genus Roseiflexus. Next base: position 32,993 of record CALGYB010000054.1, read on the forward strand.
CCGCTGCGCTTCCGCTTCGCCACCGCCGGTTTTCTCGAGGTCGGGCAGGTGATCCCCGCCGATGACGCCGCCGATGTGCAGCCCAATTCGACGATCACGGTTTTCTTTAACCGTCCCGTCGTGCCGCTGACGGCAATCGAGATGCAGGCGAACCTGCCGCAGCCGCTGACGTTCGATCCGCCAATTGCAGGGCGCGGGGAGTGGCTGAATACGGCGATCTACACCTTCATCCCCGCAGCGCCGCTTGCCGGCGGCGCCACCTACACCGGACGCATCGCCGCCGGGCTGACCGATGTGACCGGGAATCCGCTCCAGTCGGAGTATACCTGGCGTTTTACCGTCGCCCGTCCGCAGGTGGTGACGATTGATCCTTTCGATGGCGCAACCCTTGTGCCATTGCAAAAGCCTATCACACTGCGCTTCAATGTGCCGGTCGATCCCGCCTCGGCGCGCGCGGCGTTCCGCCTGCGCAGCCCCGATGGCGCCGACATCCCCGGCGATCTTCAGGTTACCGGCGAGACGCTGATCTTCACCCCCTCCCAACGCCTCGAATACGAGGTGCGCTACACGGTCGAGGCGGATGCCAGCCTGACCGGCATTTCCGGCGGGCTTGGCATGGCGAACGATTTCCGCGCGACGTTCCAGACGGTTCCGCGACTGCGTATTCTCGAGACCGACCCGCGCGATGGCGAGACGGATGCGCGCCGTGGCGGGTTGGCGATCCGCTTCAATGCGCCGGTCGATCCGACGACGGTGATGCCGAATGTTGCGATCACGCCGCAACAGACGGAGGTGTATACCTATTTCAACGAGTATGACAATACATTTGTGATCGGTTTCGATTCGCGCCCTTCGACCGAATATGCGGTAACCATTGGACCGGACATCGCCGATCCGTATGGCGCTCGCACCGGTCAGTCGCTGACGGTGCGGTTCCGCACAGCGCCGCTGGAGCCGGAGGTCTACCCGCTGACTCCCGGCTTCATCACGACGTTCGACGCTAATCGCGCGCCACGCCTGGCGTTGATGGCAACCAATGTCAGCAGCGCGTCGCTGGCGCTCTATCGCCTGCCGGTCGAGGCGGTGCTACGCCGTGAGATTCTTGGACCCGACGGCGCTTCTCCGCCTCCTGGCGCGACGCTTGTGCGCCGCTGGCAGGCGCAGTTCAGTGTTCCCCGCGATGAACCAACGCCGGTGCGCATCGACCTGGTCGAAGGCGGCGGTCGCCTGGACCCTGGGCTGTATCTGCTGCTGCTCGACTCTCCCTCCGGCTACCCCGATGCGCGGGTGCTGGCAGTGTCGCCGCTGCACCTGACGCTGAAAGCGGCAGAACGCAATGCGCTGGTGTGGGCGAATGATCTGACGACCGGCGCGCCGGTTTCCGGTCTTGCGCTGGAACTGTTCGACAACCAGGGCGCCTCGCTGGGGACGGTGACGACCGATGCGAATGGAGTGGCGCAGGCGACGTTCAATCGTACCGAGTATTATGGGATGGTCGCGGTCGCACGACAGCCGTTTGCAATCTTCGGTGCGGACTGGAGCAGCGGTGTCAGTCCGTGGGATTTCAACCTCCCGGCGTCGTCTGATCTGCCAGAAGTCACCGCATATGTCTACACTGATCGTCCGATCTACCGTCCCGGGCAGCAGGTGTGGTTCAAAGGCATGGTACGCGCCGAAGACGATGTGCGCTATTCGCTCATGCAGGGAGTGACCACGGCTCAGATTACCGTCTATGATGCCGCTGGCGAGTCCATCTTCCAGCAATTGACGACTCTGAACCCGAACGGCGCCTTCGATGGCGGGTTCGCGCTGGCAGCCGGTGCGCCAACCGGCCAGTATGCCATCAGCCTGAATATCGGCAGCCGCGAGTTCCGGTTCCCCTTTCAGGTCGCCGCGTACCGTCCGCCGGAGATCGAGGTGACGGCGACGCCGCGCGCTGCCGAGATCACGCGCGGCACACCCACCGATGTGACGGTGCGCGCCGGTTATTTCTTCGGCGCGCCGGCCGCAAACCTGCCGGTGCAGTGGAATGTGCTGGCTGAGCCGTTCTCTCCGGCGCCCGATTGGGCCAGCAGGTACACCTTCGACGAGTCGGGCGATGTGTGGATCTGCCGCTTCTGCTGGTGGATCCCCGCTCCGCCGCCGCAACCGATCCTCTCCGGCAGCGCCACAACCGATGCGCAGGGTCAGGCAATCATCAGCCTGCCGGGTGAATTGCGCGATACGGAGGGGAATGTCATCACCCGCAGCGTGCGTCTGACAGTTGAGGCAACCGTCACCGGGCGCGACAATCAGGCGATCAGCGGGCGCACCAACGTCATCGTGCATTCCAGCGAACTGTACGTCGGCCTGGCGCCGCGCACCTACGTCAGCAGGGCAGGCGCGGTACAGCAGATCGACCTGGTAACGATCGATACGCGCGGCAATCGCCTGGCGAACCGTGCGGTCGAAATCGAACTGGTGCGTACCACCTGGGAGAATCGGTTCGTGCAGGACGACGCTGGCGGGCGCTGGGAGTCGCGTGAGGTGCGCGAGCCTGTCGGCACGCAGACGGTCACGACCGACGCGAATGGCGAGGCGGTTGTCTCGTTCACTCCCGACAAAGGCGGCGCCTACCTGGTGCTGGCGCGCGCGCGCGATGCCGGCGGGCGCGAGGCGCGATCATCGCGCTATGTCTGGGTCTATGGCGGCGATGCGCTCTGGCTGCGCGAGAACAACGACCGTATCAACCTGATCGCCGACAAGGGCGAGTATCGCCCCGGCGAAACGGCGACCATCCTCATTCCTTCACCGTTCACCGGAACGCACTGGGCGTTGCTGACTGTCGAACGCGGCGGTGTGCTGAGCCACGAGGTGCGCCAGGTAAGCGGCGGTAGTCTGGTCTACCAGTTGCCGATCACCCCCGATCATGCGCCGAATATCTTCGTCTCGGCGGTGCTGTTCGCGCCGCCGGATGGCAGCGGCGCGCCGGCCGATTTCAAAGTTGGCGTTCTGCCGTTGAGCGTCGCGCCGACCGCACAGATGCTCCGGGTTGAGGTGACCTCCGCCGCGCCGCAGGCTGCCCCTGGTGATGCTGCCACATTCGAGGTGCGCGTCACCGACACGAATGGCGCACCAGTGGCGGCGGAACTGTCGCTCGATCTGGTCGATAAAGCAGTGCTGTCGCTGCAACCACGCGAGCCGGATGCCATTGTCCAGCGGTTCTACGGTCGCCGTCCACTAGGGGTCTTCACCGGCGCCGGATTGTCGGTCGCCGCCGAGCGCTTCGAGCGTCTGCTGGACGAGGCGCAGCGCAATGCGCCGCCGGGTGCTGACTTAGCCGAAGCGGAGGTTGCTGTTCCTACGGTAGGACTGGCGCCAACGGCGCCGGCGGCAGCCATGCCCGCAGAGGCGATGCCCGCGCGCGCCGGAGATGCTGCGCTTCAGCAGGGATTGACCGTCCGCGAAGAGTTTGCCGATACCGCCTTCTGGCAGGCGGTTGTGACGACCGACGCCGGCGGGCGCGCAACTGTGCAGGTCACGCTGCCCGACAATCTGACGACCTGGGTGATGCGTGGCGTGGCGCTCACAGCGGATACGCGCGTTGGCGAAGGAACCGGCGAACTGGTCAGCGCCAAACCACTGCTCGTGCGTCCGGTCACACCGCGCTTCTTCGTCGTTGGTGATGTGGTGGAACTGGCGGCAAACGTCAGCAATCTCACGAATGCGCCACTGGCGACTGAGGTCACCCTGAGCGCCGATGGGGTCACGGTCGCCACGCCGCTGACGCAGACGATCCAGGTTCCGGCGAACGGTGAAGCGTCGGTGACCTGGCAGGCGACGGTTCTCGATGTCGAGTCGGTCGATCTGGTGTTCAGCGCCATCTCCGGGCAACTGAGCGATGCAACGCGCCCGCGCATCGCAACTGCGCCAGGCGGGCGCATTCCGGTCTACCGCTACAGCGCACCAGAGACGGTGGCGACCGGCGGGCAGATCGACAGTGCGGATGCGCGGGTCGAGGCAGTGGCGCTGCCGCCGAATGTCGATACGCGCCTGGGCGAACTCCGTATCCGTATCGATCCCTCGCTGGCGGCCGGCGTGCTCGACGGTTTGCAGGCTTTGGAGGAATACCCGTATGACACGGTCGAATCGACCGTCTCGCGTTTTGTGCCGAATGTCGTCGCGCTGCGGGCGCTGCGCCAGCTGGGGGTGACGAACGCCGAACTGGAGGCGCGTCTGCCGACGTTGGTCGCCGATGCGCTCGACCGGTTGTATCTGTGGCAGAATGCCGACGGCGGCTGGGGCTGGTGGTCAGAGGATGAGAGCAACCCGTATATCAGCGCGTATGTGGTATTTGGCATGCTGCGTGCGCGCGAAGCGGGCTTCACCGTGCGCGACGACGTGCTGGCGCGCGGGATGGAGTACCTTACTGCGCAACTCGTCGCTGATGCCGATGTGCGCACAGCGCCGCAGGCGAACCGGCAGGCGTGGCTGCTCTACGTCCTCGCCGACGGCGGCAAGCCGGACAGCGGACGGATGGATGCGCTCTACAACAACCGCGAGCGTCTGGGAGTGTACGGCAAAGCGCTGCTGGCGCTGGCGCTCCACCGCGTCAATACGAATGATGCGCGGCTCAAGACGCTTCTGTCGGACCTGAACAATGCCGCGATCACCAGCGCAACCGGGGTCTACTGGGAAGAACCCGTGCGGGACTACTGGGCATTCAGCAGCGACACCACCAGCAGCGCGATTGTGCTCCAGGCGCTGGTGCGGCTCGACCCGCAGAATCAGATCATTCCGAATGCTGTGCGCTGGCTCATGGTTGCTCGACGTGGCGACATCTGGCTCACCACCCAGGAGTCGGTATGGGCGTTGCTGGCGCTGACCGATTGGATGGCAACCACCGGCGAACTCAACGGCGCCTACGATTATGCCGTCTGGTTGAACGGCGACGAACGCATCGCCGGGCGCATCGACGCCACCAACGTGATGTCGCCGACCGTCGTGCGTGTGCCGACGACCGAATTGCTGACCGGCAATCCATCGCTGGTGGCAGTGGGGCGCAGTGAGGGACCGGGGCGACTCTACTATACGGCGCACCTGAACCTGGCGTTGCCCGCCGATCAGGTGAAGGCGCTCGATCGGGGCATCGCCGTGACGCGACGGTATGTGGCAGCCGATTGCACGGACGGACCACGTTGCCCGACGTTGACCAGCGTCAAAGCGGGCGACGCGGTGCGGGTCGAACTCTCGATTGTGGCGGAGCGCGATCTTTACTACTTCCAGCTCGAAGACCCGTTCCCTGCCGGGGGCGAAGCCATCGATCCGACCCTGGCGACAACCGCGATCGCCGCGAATACCGGTCCGACGCTCCGATTAGCGCCGGACACGACGACGCCATACTTCTTCTGGTGGCGATGGCGCTGGTACAACCGGGTCGAACTGCGTGACGAAAAGGTGGCGCTGTTCGCCGATTACCTGCCGCGCGGCGCATACGTCTTCAGTTACACCTTCCGTGCCGTGCAGCCCGGCGAGTACCGCGTCATCCCGACCATCGCGCAGGAGAGTTTCTTCTCCGAAGTGTTTGGGCGTTCGGATGGGCAACTGTTCATCATCACACGATAAGCGTTCAAAAAAGCGGTATAATCAGGCTTCGTCAACATCACACGCGGAGGTCGTAGACCTCCGCATTATCTTCGCCGGAGGTTCTATGGCTCCCCAACCTGTGCGCACGGTGATGATTGGATGTGGCGGCATGGCGCGCCACCATCTACGGCGTATGTACGAATTGCGCGACAGCACGCAGATCATCGCCGTGTGCGAACCATCGCAGTCCGCCTATGACGCCACTGCTGCGCTCTTCGAGCAGGCAGGCGTTGCGCCGCCGCCCAACGAACCGGACCTGGAGAAACTGCTCGTCGATTATCGCGGCAAACTCGACGCCGCCTTCATCATCACGCCGCATGCGTACCACCACAATCAGGCGAAAGCGTGCATGGAAGCCGGTCTCGACGTGCTGCTCGAAAAACCGATGGTCATGAACGCCGACGAAGCCCACAGCCTGATCGAAACTCGTAATCGCACCGGGCGCTTGCTGGTGGTCGCGTTTCCCGGCAGCCTCTCGCCGAACATGCGCACCGCCGTCGCCCTGCTGCGTTCCGGCGCATTCGGGCGTCTCCTGACGATCAGCGGCGTCGTCTGGCAGAACTGGGGACCAATGACCGTCGGGACGTGGCGACAGCAACCGGAACTGTCCGGCGGCGGATTCCTGTTCGACACCGGCGCACATCTGCTCAACACTGTCGTTGATCTGGCAGGCGAAGATGTTGCCGAAGTTGCGGCATATCTGGACGACCGGGGGCGTCCGGTTGAGACGCTGGGAGCGGTAATTGCGCGGTTACGCTCGGGGGCGCTGATCACGCTCCATGCCTGTGGTGAAGCCATTCCGTCGTGCCATTCGGATGTGCGAGTCTTTTGCGAACGCGCCATTCTATACACCGGCGTCTGGGGCGAACGGCTCGAGGTGCAGTACAACGGCGACAAACCGCCTGCTGCGATACCCGTGCCCGAGTCGCGCGGCGTCTGGGAGCAATTCCTGGCGGTACGCGCCGGGAAGCAGGAGAACCCCTGCCCGCCCGAAGTCGGCTTGCGTATGGCGCAGTTGTGGGATGCCATCAAAGCGTCGGCGGCGCGGGGCGGCGCACCGGTGGGTGTGCGCTAAAGCAACCAATGTCCCACCATCTGACCACCCGCCCCGCAGAAGTAGGGCGGGCTTCAGCCCGCTGCAAGACGGCGAATACGCCGGCACCCCCCTGCCCCTCCGCTCCTACACGGGGAGCGGGGGAACATGGCTCCCCTCCCCCTCCCCTCCCCCTCCCTCCGCTGGGGGGAGGGCAGGGGTGGGGGACCAGCGAGCAGCGCCCCCCTGCCCCTCCGCTCCCACACGGGGAGGGGGGAAATACTCCCCTCCCCCTTTATGGGGGAGGGGTTGGGG
>CALGYB010000055.1 GCA_937935075.1 uncultured Roseiflexus sp.
CTTGGTGACCTTCGTGGAAGTCATGGAGGGCTGAACCGCCAAGGACCCGAAGCGCGCGAAGGGGAAGAACCATGAAGCGCATGTCCTTTGTGTCCCTTGGTGACCTTCGTGGAAGTCATGGAAGGCTGAACCGCCAAGGACCCGAAGCGCACGAAGGTGCATAAAAATGAAGCGCATGTCCTTCGTGTCCCTTGGTGACCTTCGTGGGTACAAAGGACCCGAAGCGCACGACGGGGAAGAACCATGAAGCGCATGTCTTGTGTGTCCCTGTGTACCCTTCGTGGTTACCGCTTTTTGTAGTGAAGTCAATGATGGTCAATCGTATTCTCGGTTTGCAGATCACGGTCATCCTGATCTTTGCCATCCTTGTCGGGCGGCTCTATCAGTTGCAACTGGTCGAGGCGCAGGCGGATCAGTTCCGTTATACAACAGCAGTGCGCGTTATACGCTATCTGCCGATGCGCCCGTTGCGCGGCGAGATTTTTGCCGGCGATGGACGAACCGTGCTCGCGCAGACCGTTCCGATCTACACCGTCGCCGTCCGTCCCGCCGATCTGCCTGCCGATCCTGCGTCGCGGGCGCAGGTCTTTGCATACCTCAGTCAGGCAATCGGTATTACCAGCACCCTGATCGTTTCTCCCGCAACCGCACTCGACCGCGACCCGGTGCTGCGCAGCGATCTGATCCAGGGTCTCGGCGCCGATGCCGTCGCTCGCGCACAGCGTGTCGAACCGCCGCTGACGGCATCACTCGCAATAACACCCGATCAACGCGCAGCAATCGATGAACTGGTTACTCGCTATGATCGCCTGATACAGATTGCCACGCCGTCGGCAACGCTCGATACATCTCCTGCATCGGCGTCCTCTCCGCTCACCGTAACGCTGACGATTTCACCGGCATCGGCGCTGCAATTCAATCTGGGGCTGCGCGAAGAACTCATCCGGGTCGTCGGCGAACAGACGATCGCGCCGCTGGAACCGCCGGTCGCGTGGATGCGCGTCGAAGTGTCGCCTCAGATGACGCTGAATGCGTTGCGTCTCTCGACGGCGTATAGCGATGTGACAACTCTGCAAAACCCGGTTGCCTCAATGGTCGAGCGTGCCAATATTCCAGGATATCAGACATTGACCATTCAAGAGGATATTCCTCATGCCATTGCACTGGCGCTGATCGAGAACGCTGCCAGTCTGCCGGGTGTCGTGATCGAACAGGATTACCGCCGACGCTATCCGCTAAGCGCCGAAACGCCGTCGCTGTCGTACATTCTGGGGTATATCGGCCGCGTGAATCAGTGTGAACTGGTGCGCCAGAACCCGGCGCGCTCATGGATGAGCGGATTGCTCGACTCGATTGGCAATTCGATTGAGTGTGGCATCATTCAAAAGCAGATCAATCCCTACGAATTGGGGTTGCCGCGCTATCTGCTCGATGACCGCATCGGCAAGTTCGGCGTCGAAGCCAGTTATGAAGAAGAGTTGCGCGGGCAACTCGGCATGCAGGAAGTGCTGGTGGATGCGCTCGGTCGCCCCGTTCGCCTGCCACAGACGATTAAAGCGCCGCGCAATGGGTATAATCTGGTATTGACGATCGATGCGCAATTGCAGTATCAGACCGAGCGGATCCTGCGCAACTGGATCGATGAAAGCGAGCGTCGTCGCCAGGCAATGCCTGACCGTTTCGCTTATAAGCGCAATTACGACCCGATCCGCAGCGGTGTGGCGATTGTTGTCGAGGTGAAAACCGGACGCATTCTGGCGATGGTCAACTGGCCCGCTTACGACAACAATATCTGGGACCCGGCGCGCAGTGCTGAACTTCAGGAATTGTTCTTCCCCCGCGATCCGGAGAAGCAGAAAGAACTGGCGCGCCTGTCGCTGCAAACGAACCGCGCGATCAGCGGTCAGTATCCGCCCGGTTCGACCCTCAAACCGTTCGATGCCGCCATCGCGCTCCAACAGGGTGTGATCGCCGAAAATACAACGATCCGCGATCCCGGAAGATTGCTGGTGGAAGACCAGTATGTGCCTGGCGTCGTCTACCAGTATGTCAACGCCTCGTCGCGCGACAACGGCAAAATCGATGTGCGTCAGGCGCTGAAGGTGTCGTCGAACATTTTCTTTATGTCGGTGGCGGGCGGCAACCGCGAGAATGTGATCAACCTGAAACCGGAAGATCAGACGATCGAGAAAGGTTTGGGGATCTCCACTCTGGCAGAAGGTCTCGGTTGGTTCGGCTTCGGCGAGCCGACTGGCGTGCGTTTGCGGGGTGAGGAAGCCGGGCGTGTGCCGACCCCGGCCTGGAAGCAGCGTGTGTTGCGTTCGGCGTGGACTACGGGCGACACCTACAATGCCGCCATCGGGCAGGGCAACCTGGAGGTGACTCCGCTGCAACTGGTGATGGCCTCAGCCGCGATTGCCAACGATGGATGGCTTTACCGTCCGCAGATTGTTCGCGCCATTACCGATACAAACGGGAATGTCATCCGTGAGGTTCAGCCCGAACTGATCCGCCGCATCCCGATCGAGCCGAAGCATTTCCAGGTCGTGCGTGAAGGGATGCGCCTGTCGGTCACCGAGGGACCGAACATCGCCGCTCGTGATCAGTGTTCCGGTCTCAGTATCGCCGGCAAGACCGGCACTGCCGAATTTGGTCCGCTGATCACCATTCCCGCACCCGATGGCAGAGGAACGCGTGAGGTGCGCCAGAGCCATGCCTGGTTTGTCGGGTTCGCTCCTTACGACGACCCGGAAATCGAGGTGCTGGTGCTGGTCGAGGGCGCCGGTGATATGAATGATGGTTCAGCCACGATCGCGGTGCCGGCGGTGACGCAGATTATGCAGGCGTATTTTGGCGTCACGCCGCCTGATCCCCTGCCGCGCGGCTGCCAGCAGGGTATGCCGCCGCTCCCGCCGCGTTTCGGTGCGCCATCCTCCGAACCCGCCGCTAACCCGCAACCGAATGGTCAAAGGCGATAAGATGACCCTCAGCCGAGGGTAAGGGGCGCTGCACAGGAGTGCACGCGGCGACACAGATGCTGGCGCGCAGATATGCCGGTTGGTGCAGATGACGGTCATCACTGGGGGATACAAACGATGAATCGCTCGTTTCCACCAAAGCGTCTTATCCTGGCGCTTCTGGTCGCGCTGGCAGTCCTGGTTGCAGCACTGATCTGGACGTTGATGCCCACAGAAGTCCTGGCGCAGGACGTGGTTCCCACACCGGCGCCAACCGTCACGCCATGGGGCGGGCGACGTGGTGTGACCCCTGGCGGCGCTGCGCCGCTGTTTCCTTACTGGCTTGCCGGTATTCCGATCATTGCCGCTGTGATTGCCCTGATCGTCTGGCGCACCCGTCGTCCGCGCTGACATTCAGGTGACACTCATCATGCCTCGCTGGCGCTCCTTCCCCGACCGCGTCGCCAGGTGCAGGCGCACCCATTCGATGCGTATCTCACCGCCATCGCCGACTCCCACCGGATCGATCCGCAGACGTGTGATCACTCCGCTCCACCCCGGCGCCTCGCGCAGATCAATGGTGTAGGTCACGGCTTCAGCAGTCTCTGCTAGTTCCCAGCGCACCGAATGGTCCTCGGTCAACGCACCGTCGGCGCCAGCATAGAAGAGTTGCGCGTCACGGGCGCGTGTGCCATTCGCCATCCGAATCTCGATGGCCGTCACCTGGCGGGCATCGAGCCTTATAAGCGGACTGACCAGCGCCGGATCGATGCCGGGCTGAAAACGCCATCCCCCGTCGAGGCGCTCATCGGCGACGTTGAACGCCTGCCAGCCCATCGCATCCCGCTCGAAGGTCCATCCGCCCGCCAGCGCCGTCTCGGTTGCGGCTGGCAGCCGTCGGTATGTGGGAAGCGGTTCAGCGAATGCAAGATCAACGAGCGCTGTGTGGTATGGCGCAAAGCACATATCTATCTGCGATTGTACAATACCGTGACGGTTGAGCACACGCGGCGGCGGATGGAGCGCTTCATCGGCGATCATCACTGCCGCCCCGGCATGTTGTGCAGTCGCAATCCGACTGCGGATCGTTGCGCAGGCGCCATCCCATAATCCATCGCTGTCGAACAGCGCCTGATTGAGCGACAGAACGTTCTCGCGGCGCTCATAGTACGGCAGGTAGAGTTCCTGCAAGCCATCAGGAACGATCAACAGATCGGCTGGTGTGCTGCGCGCCGCCAGTTCACGCGCGATCAGGCGTTGCAGGTCGGTTGCCGGATCGCCGCGCTGGACGATGGCGCCGTAATTGACCCATGCCATCACCCCGACAATTGCCAGGGAAGTCCAGACCGGCGCGCTCCACGGGCGCGCCCGCGCGAGCGCTGTGGCAAACAACAGGCAGGCTGGCGGCAGGCTGGCGATCCAGAACTCGATGTTATCCGGCTCCCACCAGGCGAAAAATGCGCCATACGCCGCAAGCCAGGCGATCAGCGGCGCCAGCGCCACATGAGTTTCCTGTGAGTCGCTCTGCCCGCCGGTCAGGGGTCGGTCATGCCTGCTCCACACCCACGCCACGACTCCGCCGAGCGCAAGATAGAACCAGCCGCCCCCGGGTTGCGCCAGCGTGTCGCTCAGACCGATGCCGAGACCGGTGAAGGTGTCAACGGTCGGCGGACCGCCCCACCATCCGGTGCGCGCATATTCCGTCAACCATGCGAGCATATCCTCGATGGCGCGAAAGTTGCTCACGACCAGCATCACATACAGATAGGGCGTCGCCACGATCAATGCCAATGCCGTTGCGTACCAGGCCCAGCGACCGGCGACTGCGCGTGCATCGCCGGTTTTCCAGCCTGCGCGTAGATCTGCCAGTGCGCTCAGCGCAATTGGCGCACAGAGCAGCACATTCGTCTGATGGAACAACACCGCGCCACCCTGAGCCATTCCCAATGCCAGGCAGCGGCGCGCCGTCCACGGCGTCGGGCGCGTGATCAGCGCCAGGCAGGCGATCAGAAAGAACGTCGCAAGGGTGTAGACCTCGATTTCGATGGCGTAGTACCAGTAGGCATACGTCACACCCGGCAACAGCGCAGCCGGCAGCGCCACATCGGCACGCCCCGTCGCCGCGCGCACCGTCAGGTAGAACAGCGCCACCCCCAGCGCGCCCGCTCCGGCATTCACCAGTTGCATCGGCAACGCCGCGCCGCCACTGTATCCCAGGAAGCGGCTCAATGCCAGCATCAACGAACCGAGGGGACCATACGCCAGGTGGTGCGGATGGAACAACTCCGTCCACGGCTTGCGTTCAACGCTCATGACATACGAGAGCGCATCGAACGTATGTACCCGCGTCAGAGTCGCCAGATAGAGCAACAGCAGCGCAGTGAAGATTGCGGCGGCTATCAGGCGGTTGTTGCGTAGAGGAGCAAAAACCATGCGTGCTCTGCGAATCTAATAACCGAAGGGTCCAGTGTTATTGTAAGCGCCACTACCACTCACAGAGAGGGGATTTTCGCAAGATGTTGCGGAGTGCGGGCAAAAAGCGTCAGAAACGGCCAGTACGGTCAGTACGGCGGAATTGATTCCGCCAGGAAACAGATGTCGGTTCGGTACGGCGGAATTCATTCCGCCGGGAAACGGAGTCGGTCAGTACGGCGGAATTCATTCCGCCGGGCAGATGTCGGGCAGGCGCAGGCGCCGCCTTCGCCTACCCATCCACACTTCACGTAGCGATTTTTCGGAAGAGGCGCTAAATATCCGGCGTCACCCGCAACTCATCTCCCATCTCGGTATGGCTGGAGCGGATAGCGCCGACAGGAAGTTCGACGACATAATGCCCGCGCCAGGGCGCCACGCCGGCGAACGGATGCCATGGCGGCAGCGCCTCGCGCACGCCGATCACCCGATGCTGCCGATCCACGAACAGCACATCAATCGGAATACGCATGAAGAACATATGAATGCTCGACTCGGGAACCAGAATCAGACCGTACCCGGCGGGCAGGGACGTGCGTCCCATCAACCCGCGCCCCCGTGCAAGCAACGACCGCGCTACTTCAGCGCGGTCAGCAATCACCGTGCCACGGGTGACATTTTCGATGATCGTTGGAGGCGAAACCAATGATCTGCTCATCCTCCCAATCCACCGAGCGATTTCATAATGCGGGGCACAGCCGGACCAAGAATCACAATGAACAACGCCGGAAAGATCAGGAAGACCATCGGGAAAAGCATTTTGATCGGCGCCTTATGCGCTTCTTCCTCGGCGCGCTGGCGGCGCCGGATGCGCATCTGGTCGGACTGAATGCGCAGAATACGTCCAATCGACACACCAAGCTGTTCCGCCTGGATCACCGCGCCGATAAACGTCTGCACATCATCGACGCCACAGCGATCGATCATCTCCTTCATCGCCTCACGGCGGGGGCGTCCAAGGCGTGTATCAGAGAGCACGCGCTTGAACTCTTTGGAGAGCGGGTCTTCCCATTTTTCGGTCAAGCGCTGCATCGCCTGATCGAACGACAGACCGGCTTCGACGCAGATGCAGAGCAGGTCGAGCGCATCGGGCAACGCCTTGACAATCGCCTTCTTGCGCTTCTTGATCTGCTGCCCAAGCCAGATACCCGGCAGCAGATACCCCATCACCCCGCCGATAGCGGTATACATCAGCGCCTGGGTCAATTCCATCCCCTGGAGGAAGGTAACCGCGCCAACCACAACGAACAGGATAACAGCCAGCGCCAGGCGAATGCCGCTGAACTGCATGGGGGTCAGGTTGCCAGGGTTGCCCGCCTGCGCCAGGCTGATCCGCAGACGCTCAGCACTCTGTTTGGGACCATACTCGCCCAGTTTTGCCAGAATGCTTTTCGCCAGCGGCGCCAGCACACGCTGGCTGAACGGCTGTTGCAGTTCCATTTCTTCAAGCGTCACCGTGCGCTCGGTGAACTGACTGAGCCGGTCGCTGATCGCATCAGGCTGCGACGAACGCCGCATTCCGAGCATAATCAGCCCGACGCCGAGCAGCATGAGCACCCCGAACCCGATCATCGGCAACATGCCTGTCATACGCGCCCCCTTCTCAAACCTCGATATCGACTATCTTCATGATCGCAAAGAAGCCGATTATGATCATCACAATACCGGCGACCGGCAGACAGCACCAGTGTTCTGGCGGCATGCCGAACGAAAACATTGGCGACATGTAGTTCGGATTGATGACGGTGATGAAAATCGCCAGACCGATCGGCAACCCGGTAATCACATACGCCGAAATGCGCCCCTGTGCGGTCAATACCGCAATTTCACCTTTGATGCGAATACGTTCACGGATGGTATGCCCGATCGTATCGAGGATCTGCGCCAGATTACCGCCGGACTCCATCTGGATTTTGACCGCCGTGATCAGCAGGTCGAGGTCTTCCGACGGCACGCGCTTGAGCAAATTGTCAAGCGCATCTTCGGTGCGTAACCCCAAACCGACTTCCTGGACCACGCGCCGATACTCCGAAGCGGTCGGTTCGGGCGCTTCGCGGCTGACCAGTTCCATCGACTGGAGCAGACTATACCCTGAACGTAGCGAATTTGCCAGCATATTGATGGTATCGCCGAGCTGGGCATTGAATTTCGTCACGCGTTGTTTGGCGGCATACCCCACGTAGATGTCCGGGAAGAAGGAAAACAGCACGAAGCCGACAATCCCTGACAGCAGTTGCGCCTCCCAACTGGCGCGCCCGATGAACGCGCCGACGGCGGCGCCGACCACTGCGGCCAGCAGTTTGATCGCATAAAACTCGGTGACCGTCAGTTTCAAATCGGCGCGCGCCAGGTTGCGCTGTGTTTCGCTGCCGCGCTTTCCGCGCGCCACGACCTTGTCGATCTCGCGCAACTGATCCTTGGCAGAGCGCTGGAGTTGATCGGTGCGCCGCCCGGCAAACTGGGTCAGCCGCTCCTCATAACTGGCGCTGCCGGCGCTGCGGCGCGCCAGCAGCGCAAAGACTGCCACAATCACGACGAAGATGGCAGCAGGCGCAATGAAACGGGTCATATCCGCAGAGATCGGCATACAGCGGGTTCCTTTCCGGCGCCGTACTGGCAGGGTGCGGTTTGGGGCGTACCGGGAAGCGCGCCCCTGGCGCCGCCTGCCAGAAGTCCGCCGCGTTCATGAGTGGCCAGGCGGCATCAGAAGAGCGAACCGCTGCCATAGCCAAAAATATTCGGCGGCAGGTAGATATTGCGCTCTTCGAAGCGATCGACAAATCGCGGACGAATGCCGGTTGGTTTCAGTTGACCGATGATCTTGCCGCGCTCATCAATCCCTTGCTGCTCGAACACGAAAATATCCGAGAGCACAACAACGTCGCCTTCCATACCCTGCACTTCGGTAATGTAGATGACCTTGCGCGAACCATCTTTCAGGCGCGCCAGTTGAACAATCAGGTTGACGGCCGATGCAATCTGCTCACGGATAGCGCGCACCGGCAGATCCATGCCCGCCATCAGACACATCGTCTCGATACGGGCAATCGCATCGCGTGGCGAGTTGGCGTGCAGCGTGGTCATGGAGCCATCGTGACCGGTGTTCATTGCCTGGAGCATTTCCAGCGCCTCGCCGCCGCGACACTCGCCGACCACAATGCGCTCCGGGCGCATTCGCAACGTATTGATCACCAGGTCACGAATGCTGATCTCCCCCTTGCCCTCGACGTTCGGCGGACGCGACTCGAGCGGCACGACGTGCTCCTGGCGCAATTGCAGTTCTGCTGCATTCTCGACCGTAATAATGCGCTCATCATCGGGAATGAACGACGAGAGCACATTGAGCATCGTCGTCTTTCCCGAACCGGTGCCGCCGGAAACCACAATGTTGAGCGATGCGCGCACGCATGCCGACAAAAACTCCGCCATCTCGCGGGTCAGCGAACCGAAGCGAATCAGGTCTTCGATGGTAATGCCTTCCTTGCGGAACTTACGAATACTGATCGTCGGTCCGCAGAGCGCAATCGGGCGGATCACCGCATTGACGCGGCTGCCATCGGGGAGACGCGCATCGACCATTGGCGACGACTCATCGATACGGCGACCGAGCGGAGCAACAATCCGGTCGATGACCCGCAGGACGTGCTGTTCATCGACGAAGGTCACCTCGCTCAACTGAATCTTGCCACGCTTTTCGACATAGACCTTCCTGGGACCATTGACCATGATCTCGGAAATCTCCGGGTCGTTGAGCAGTTCCTGGAGCGGTCCGAAGCCCAGGATGTCGGCGGCGATCGACTCGAACAGGCGGGCGCGCTCCGACCGCGACAGAACGATATTTTCGCTATCGAGGATCGTATTGAAAATCTCCTCGACCTGCTGCCGCACTCTGGCGACGTTGGAGAGGTCGAGACGCGGATCGAGTTCATTGATCAGGCGCTGCTGAACGCGCTGCCGCAGTTCGATGACACTATTCTCTTCCTCACGGCGCGGGGCGGATGGAATGCCAGGGCGAGCCGCCGCCGGACCGGCGGCGGGGGTGGGAAGTTGCCCGGTCGCGCCAGAGGTTCCGCCAATGCGTTTCAAGAGCGACATACCGTATGCTCCCTCAAAGGGCGGCGTTTAGCGCCGCGCCAATAATTTGCCGAACAGACCTGATTTCTCCGGCGCTTTTTCGGATTTCTTGCCGGCTGCGGCGGTTTGCGCCGCAAGACCGCTGCTCAAGAGTTTCGCCAACGCAACGATATCCCTGGATGTGGGAAGATCACGCTTGGCGATGATGAGCGGCACTCCCTGATTGACCGCCAGCGTCATCTCGTGACCCGCGTTGGCGATTTGCAGGGCGACTTTATGCTGAATGTTCGCTTCGACATTCTCGACGCGCATGCCGAGGCGATTATCGGCTTTGTTGAGCACCAGAACGATTTTTTCCCGCGGATACTCCAGCAATTCTGCGACTTCGAGGAACAGTTTGATATTCTTGATACAGGGGATTTCGAGGGTCATCAGCACAACGATCCGGTCGGACATGTCGAGCGCGGCGAGCGCGCGATCCTGGAACGATGCCTGAGTATCGACAATGACATAATCGAATTCCTTCTTCATGAACTCCAGGATCGTTCGCAAATGATCCGAGGTGACCAGTTCGCCGGTCTGTGGATTGGGCGGCGCCAGCAGGACTTTCACCTGCGAGGCGTGAGTGGCCATCACATCGTTGAGCAGATCGCGATCCAGTTCGCTGATGCGGTTAACCAGGTCCGCAATGGTTTTGGACGATACCAGGTTCAGGATCGCGCCGACATCGCCAAACGTCAGGTTGCCATCGACGATCGCGACTTTCTTGTTGGTCAGCAGACGCAATGCCACTGCCAGGTTGCAGGCGATCGACGATGTACCCGTGCCGCCTTTCGGACTGAACACGGCAATGATCTGCCCCTGCGCCCCCTCATCGCCGCCCGATCCGTCTGTTCCCGGCGGCGGCGCCGTCACGTAGCGCCGCTGCGTGCTTGCCAGGCGATGGACGTGACGGATGGCGCTGTAGAGTTCTTCGGCGCCAATCGGCTTGGGCAGGAACTCGCGCGCGCCAGCGAGCATAGCCCGGCGCAGGTAATCCTGCTCTCCTTGGACGCTCATCATGATGACCTGCGCTTCGGGCACCTGGCTCAACAGCGCCTCGGTCGCGGCGATCCCGTCCATGTCCGGCATGTTGATGTCCATCAACACAACGTCGGGACGGTGCTGTTTGGCGAGCGCCAGCGCTTCGCGCCCGGTCGATGCTTTGGCAACGACCTCGATATCTTTTTCGAAGAAGAGGAGTTTCTCGAGGTTATCGCGTGTTTCGGCGATATCGTCAACAATCATCACCCGAATTTTTGCCGGACCTGCGGCGTCGGGGGTTCGCGGTCCTCCTGCCATGGCTCCCTCTCAGTCGTATGCGTTGCCGGTCGCGTTATGTTATACATACTTAACCTGGGGGTGGAGCGCACCCCCGGCTGCCCTTTCGTATTATACCGCGTTCTCTGCCATGATGCAGTCATCGGTTATGGCTGCGGGAACGGTGTTGGCGTCGGGCGCGCCGGTCCCGGCGTGATTTCTTCCGGTGCAAGCGCCAGCGGTTGCAGCGGCTCGGGCAACGGCAACCCATAACGGCTGGTCAACAGGCGCAGCGTGACGCCGGTGGTGTTCTCGATTTCGCCATCGTCGCGCCCACGCAGCACCAGCGTGATCTGCGGCTTGGGATCCTGCTGGTCGAGCGTGAATTTGACAATCTCGGCTTCCTGGTCGGTCATCGCCAGCAGCAGTATCCACTGCGCTCCTGGCACATAAGTGTCGGTCGTCGGGGTGCTTACCGGCGCCGGCTGCCCTGACGCTCCGGCTGGCGTCGGCGTGCCCGCCTCCTGCGGAATGGCAGGTTTTAAGACGCGCAGCACCTGGACATTTTGCACCATGGTCTTCGTTACCCGGTCTACGAGGGTTTCTTCAACCGGCGTGACGACCAGCTGCCCGGTCTCCGGGTCCAGGGTCAGCGTCGGGCGGATGATCAGGCGACGGATTTCGTAGGTCATCACCAGGTCTACCGCATCGCCGGGACGGATCTGATCGGCGACGCCGGTCAGGTTGCCGACTTCGAGCGGAAATACCTTGTTGGGCGGCGCGTCGAGCGTGTCGGGCGGCGGCACCTGGAACGACAGACCGGCGTCGGTCAGGTCGCGGGCGCGAATGATTTCGGTCGCATTGAGCGCGCGCAGTGTTACCTTCGTCGTCAGTTCGTTGACGCTGATGAAGTACTGATCGGGCGCAGCATTGTACTCCGGCTCGGGAATGTCGCGCAATGTCAGAAGTGTCTCGGTGTCGGTCAGCACGGTGTTTGCCGGAATATCGACACGCGCGGCTACGACTTTGCGTAGTGGCACGGGAGTCGGTTCCTGTGGCAGAGCGGTCGTCTCAGGCGCCGGCGGGGTCTGGAAGAAAAAGAAGAAGAGCAGGGCTGCGGCGGCGGCAATCACAACACCGAGCAACAGAAGGAGACCTCCTCGCCTCATAGGGGCGTGCCTTTCTTTCAGCAAGACGATGCGGCAATAGCCACTTGTAAGCAATTATAGCACACGAGATCAAGCCCTGATTAGTCTCGCAAGGCGTCGATGCCTTGACAGATTGAACGACAATGCTGCGGGCGCTGCCATGCGTTCGCCCCCTCATCCCCCCTGCCCCTCTCCTCTCTGCATTCCCCCTGCCCCCCTGCCCTCTGCATGCGGGGGGGGTGGGGGTGTGGTCTCTGCCGCTGCTGTCTCCCTCATCCCCCCTGCCCCCCTCCTCCCACCAGGGGAGAAGGGGGGCAAGGCGGCGCACTCGAATGGGGCGAGGCGTCGCCTCGCCCCTGCTGTCTCCTATTCTCCCTGCTTCCTTCTCCCGCAAGGGGAGAAAGGAGAACACTGCTCACCTCTCCCCTGCCCTCCTGCCACCCGCATGCGGGGGGGTGGGGGTTGGGGGTGTGGTCTCTGCCGCTGCTGTCTCCCTCATCCCCCCTGCCCCCCTCCTCCCACCAGGGGAGAAGGGGGGAATACTGCTCACCTCCCCCCTGCCCCCCCTGCCTTCCGCATGCGGGGGGGTGGGGGTGTGGTCTCTGCCGCTGCTGTCTCCCTCATCCTCCCCTTCTCCCACCAGGGGAGAAGGGGGGAACACTGCTCCCCTCGTTGTCCCTGCCCTCTTTCCCGCGTTTCCTGCCGTGGCAACGTCTGTGACTGCGCTATCGCGCCACCAGCGGCAGGAACACACGCTTCGGTCCACCGTCAACCGGCTCATCATCTGGCGGCGGCGGATTCGGTGGCGGCGGTGCGCCGCCGGCGACGAAGTTCACGTCGAAGATGGCGCTTACGTTGTTCAGTTCTGCCGGGTGGTTGCCGTCCGTCGTGTCGGATTCGAATACCAATCCTTTCAGATCGGTATGTGAATCGGCGACCAGGATGATCTTGTAGGTTCCGCTGCCCTGGTCGAGGAAATCACGCAGGATTTTGCCTTTTCCGCTTTCGAAGTTGGTCACTGCCGAAACGCACCCGCCGATACCCTCTGCCTGAATGTCGCTCCAGCGAATGGACTCGCCGATCAGATGGGTGAAGTCCTTTTGCATGACGTTCTTACGTATTTGCAGACAGGCACGGTAGTACGGTGCAAGCGCCGGGTTGCTCAGACTATTGCCGCCTGACGCAAACAGCGGCAGCGTTGGCGAGATTGGCGTGACGCCAGGCGGGAAGATGAAGACATCAACGAAGAACGTTCCCTCTGGATTGCACCCCGGTTGCGAGGCGTGGCACACATTCGCCGGTTGGGTCGGCGGATCGATCAGGTTCTGGTTGCGCAGGCGCACCTCGATCCCTCTGGTGGTTCCATCGGTGTTCTGGGTAGCGGTAACGGCGTTGGCGGGCCAGTTGAGATCGGGGTTGCCGGGGACGATCACTTCCATGCCGAGGCGCAGCAGCACCGGCGAGGCGTTCTGCACCGAGCCGCGGGTGAAGGTGGCGCGGTACTGGAAGCAGTTGCCTGGTGGCAACCGTTGATCCTCGGCGTATTCCTGCGAGTTTGTGGCATAGGCGGCGCCGGCGGGGTTGAATTTCGAGAAGCGCCCGCTGCCGGCGTCGGGATCTGTCACTTCGACCCATCCGCCTTCGGTGTCGTTGCAGTTGCCGCTTGACGGCGAGTAGACGCGATATTCGAGCCGGATGTCGCCGCCGTTTGCCTGGTCGATGTTTGTCAGCCAGGTCATCTTGCGCACCGTCGCCTGCTGCTCGTTGATCAAGTCGAGCATCGAGAACGGCTTCGAGTAGTAATAGCCGGTCGTCGGGTAGAAGGTCTGATCAGTGCTCGGTCCAATTGTGGCGCGGAAGACCTGATTGGACGGCGCGGTTCCGTCCGTCCCGCCGATCAGATAGGCGAAGGCGTAGTTCGGATTGCTCGTCGGTACGAGCACCACGCCGGGGTTGCGCCGTCCGGGGTTGGTTGAAAACGGCAGCGCGCCGAACTCGTCCTGGTAGAAGTTGAGCGTTCCGTCTTTGAAGAGACCAAGCGTCGCCGGATCGACATACGACGCATACCCATTGCGGTTGATCGTGCCGCCAGTGCGTCCGCCGATCAGATAGACCGAACCGTTGAACTCGACGGCGCCGTGACCATTGCGGTTGGCGGGAATGACCGCGTTTCCGCCGGTGGTGCTGTCCTGCCAGGCAATCGCGCCGGTAGTCGGGTTGATCACCCCTTTGCGGACGGTGTTCGTGTCAAGGTTCTCATTTGAGGCGCTCGTTCGCCCGCCATAGATGAAGAACACATCCTGGGTAACGGTTCCCGCAGCGTTGGTGTAGCGTCCGACGGTGACGGCGGTATCGCTGATGCCTTCGGGCAGTGCTGTCTGGCTCCAGGTACGATTGTCGCCGCCGAGCGCCAGACTGCCATCAGCGTTGATCTCGGCGTAGTAGACGACGTTTGACATGAGTGGCGGAGATGGTCCTGCCGCATCCTTGATCCCGCCGACGACGTAGAGGAAGGTTTTCCCCGCAGTTGTTGTATGCACGAACGCGCGCGCGCCTTCGAGTCCGATGCCGGATGGCAAACGGTACGGTGGTGAAGGGGTGCGCCAGGTCAGGTTGCCGTTTGCGTCCACATCGCCAACCAGCACCGAATTGCTGGAGAACGTGCCGCCGGGCGCCACCGCGCCGCCGATGACGTACAGATTGCCGGCATTGCCGCCGGTGCGTCGCGCGGCGACGGCGGCGTTGGTGCGTGCCGAGAGCGAGGTATTGTACGGCGCCGTATCCCAGTGGGCGACCGACGGCAACGATGTGGACGTCTCCCATGTGATCACGCCGGCGCCGGGTTGCCCGTAGTTGGTGTTGACCGTGCCGCGGTAGACGGTATCGTAGTAGGTGGGTACCGTTCCACCTGATGATCCGCCAACCACCCAGATGGTGTTGCCGATGACTGCTGCGCCGATCTCGGTGCGCGCGGCGGGGATCGGGTTGGCAGGGTCGGTTGCCCAGCGAAGCGCGCGGACGGCGGCGAGCGCCAGCGCCCCCTGGTCGCCGGATTTGGCGCCAGCGTAGGGTTCGGTCACCTGCCCGGCAATCGGGTCGTTACTGAGGGTCGAGGGAACGACCGAGGTCAGGGTGCGCGCGCCGGCGCCGAACTCCGGTTGGGTATCGTCGAGCGCCACGAACTTGATCACGCTGGCAGCCGCCGGAGCGGGCGGAATGAGCGCGAGTGCGGTCAACAGCGCGACGAGCAGCGTCAGCGCGCGTCGCGCGCCTGGCAGACGGGTCGTGTGAGCCATGGACAAACCTCCCGTGGAATAAAAAACGATGAGGCGGGGAGACGTTGCATGCAACGTCTCCCCGCCCCGTGTCTCATGCTCCTGCCATGCAACGTCTCGTTCCGATTGTTGGGGTTCATCTCGACCGCTACGGTGTTGTTGGACAGACGTTATCGTTCAGGTCGAGCGCGATCGGCACGCCGATGACGCCGCCGAGGCTGCGCCCGGCGCTGACCTGCACCGTGATGTCGCGGGTCACGTCGGGTCCGCGCACGAGGAGTTCGTACTTATCGCGCGAGATGTTATCCTGCGGCGCGCGATAACCGAGCCAGGCGCGCAGCGTGTACTGACCCGGAGGAACATTGGCGAGCGCATACGACAGTTTGCGCGTGATCGGGTCGGCGGTAATCCAGGCCTCGCGCACATTATTGTTGGCGTCGGTGAGCGTCACCTGTCCAACGATGCGGTCGGTCAGTTCCGGTCGCAGGTCAGTTGGAACCTCCGATGGCGCCATTGTGTCGCGCCATTCACCCTGGGAGGGCGTGCAATCGCCTTGAATTGCCGAGACCTGGATGTCGTCGAAGATCTGCTGCAACTCCTCGGAACGGTCAGCGCGCTTGACATAGTCCGGCTGGCTGGCAACCAGGTTGAGGCCGGTTGCTTCGAATGTGCCGCTGAGCGCCACCACGTAGACCGAACCGTCGCTGGGTTGGATGTACGCTTCCTTGAGCGCCTGCGCTTCCGCGACCATCGCATTGAGCGGTCGCAGGCTGCCGTCTGGCAGCGGATCGCCCATCTGGCAGCCGACATTCTCGGCGCCCAGTTCGCAACCCGTGCCGAAGTTGTTCTGCATACCATTGCGCAGCACGTTCGCCACGCCGTCAGTCACGAAGATGACCACGCGGCGGTACCTCATCCCGTTCGGCGCGTGCGTCGGCGAATTGGCGAACACCTGGCTGGCGCGCGCAAAGGCGACAGCGCTTGGCGTGGCGCCTGCGGTCATATACGGATCGCCGTCCACCATACCGGCGTTGTTGATCGCCGCCTCGAGCGTCGCACGGTCGTTGGTCCATCCGGCCGGCAATACCTCGGTCAGGTCGTTCAACGCGCGATTATTGTCGCCGACGGCGCCGCTGGTGTTGACATAGTTCCCCAGACGCCCGCTAAAGGTCACGAGGCGCACCGTGTCATACGGTCGGAGGCCGCTCTGCCGGTCCTGATCGATCTGGGCCACGAACTGCCGCAGCACCTGCTTTGCTGTGTAGATACGGCGCTCCTGTGGATTGGGCCATGCCGTCTCCACCGACACACATCCCTGGCTTGGCTGCGTGCAGTAGACCGTCTGCCCATTCTGAACGCCGCGTCCATCGAAGGTCCACGCCATCGAGCCGGAAACGTCGAGGATGAGCAGGAACTGCACCGGGCGGTTGAGGTCCGGGTAGGTGCGGTAGCGCGGCAGGTAGGTCACGCCGCCGCCGACGGTGAAGTTGTTGGTTGGCGGCGCGCCGGTCACCAGGTTAGCGCACTGCCCGCCTTCGCGGACGTATGCCAGTTCCATCCAGGGTCCATCAGGCGCGCGTCCGTCGTTATCCACACCATAATCGACCAGCAGGAAGGCGCCGAAGCGTTCGATGTAGTAGGCCGGTTCGGAAAGGTTGCCGTTATCGAAGCGATACATCGGCAGGGTCATCAGCGTGCGGTTGCGCTTCAGCGTGTCGAGCTGATTGGTCACCTGCGTATTGTAGGGATTGCCGGTGAAGACATTGCCATAGACCCAATCCGCCGTGTTGATCGTGTTGGGCTCGAACGGATAGGAGTCGGGGCGGGTTGGACCGTCGGACCCGCCGGCAATCTCGGGCCATGGCGCCTCGGCATACCCCTGGCTGTAGGTGCCGTCGCCGGTCAACATCTCTGCCAGCTTATTGGCGTTGCCTGCCGGGATGTCGTTGCGCCAGCGCAGCAGACTGAACTCGCCGTTCGGATTGAGTTCGGTGCGCAGGTAGAGGCGCTTGTAGCGCAGTTGCGCATAGGTCTCGTCTTCATAGAAGCCGTCGTAGTTGGCGAACCCATACTCGTCGAACATCGGCTGCCCGCCGACCGTGGTGCGCACCCCGACGGGATAGTAGCCGGTTGCGCAGGCGCCGACGCTAGCGTATGCCGTGGCGCCGACCGGCAGCGTACTCTGGCCGAAGAGGCGGGCAAAGTAGGTATCGACGTCACCGCTGAGGTCGATCTGGATGTACTTCACCCCCTGTGGGCGCTGTGAGCCACATGCGCCGACGCGGCTGCATCCGCCTGGAATGGGCGCCCCATCACTGCCCAGGTAGAGCGCCTCGAACGCGCGGTCGCCGGGTTGCGGCGACTCGCCGGGCGCCGTCACCTGAATACCGTTCGAGCGAAGCGATTCGTAGATTGCGCGCGCGACATCAGCATCGCGCCCGCCGCTGATCAGACGGTTCATGCCGGCCAGCGACGCCGCATTGGTGCCGCGCACGATGTTCCGCTGCTCGGCGTAGGTCACGCCGAGGTCGACAGCCAGAGCAGCCATCCCAACCAGCAATGCCAGAATGCCGGCGAGCAGGACGATATTCTGCCCCTCTGTCCTGTGATGAAGAAAACGTCGTTTCATACCGCCACCTCTTGTTCCTGTTTGTGTTGTTCTGGTAACCATCACGACCATCGTGCATGCAGCGCCCGGTCAGGCGCGCGGTCGGTATCGGGTTGTGCGCCAGGCGGAGCGGAAGAACTCCGCCTGGCAGGGTTGCGCTTACGTTCCGGTGTCCGGCGTGCGCGACGGCGTCAGCGTCGGCGTTCTGGTTGGCGTGTTCGTCGGCGTGTGCGACGGCGTCGGCGTATTGGTGCGCGTCGGCGTAAACGTCGGCGTCCTGGTTGGCGTATTGGTCGCCGGCAACGGCGTATTGGTGCGCGTCGGCGTATTGGTAATCGTCGGCGTGCGCGACGGCGTCGGCGTATTGGTGCGCGTCGGCGTGAACGTCGGCGTGCGGGTATTCGTCGGCGTATTCGTCGTCGTCGGCGACGCCGTGTTGGTGGGTGTGCGCGTTGGCATATTCGTCGGCGTATTCGTCGGCGTATTCGTTGGCGTATCCGTCGGCGTATTCGTTGGCGTATTCGTCTGCACCACCGGCGTATTCGTCGGCGCGCCCGGCGAGACGAAGCCGGCGCGCAACGGCATGACAAAGCGCGAACTGAGCGGCACTTTATCGCCAAACGCGGGCGTGAAGCCAAACACGGTATTGTAGTCGGACCGCACTACGACAAAGACGTAACACTGGCGGTTCGGATCAGCCAGGTTGGCGCAGGGCGTGGTATCGACATCGGGAACCAGGTCGTCGGCGCGATTGCCATTGGCGTCTTCCGGTCCCAACGGGTTGCCGTTGAAGGGGAAAACGTCTTCAATTGCCTGCACCAGGATATAGGAGTCGATCAACCGCACATACCCGGCAGGCTGCGTGCCTTCCGGGATCAGGCCGGTCACCGGATCGCCGATGGCGCGCCCGTCGCCGTTCTGATCGAGGAAGTACTGGAAATGATCGAGTACGCCATCGCCGTTAGTGTCCTCGGCGTCGGGAATGGCATCGCTGTTCAGGTCGTACATGTTGACGAAGTTGATGCCGCCGGTTGTGCCCGCTTCCTGGCGCACACGTGTGCGGATCATCTCGTAGTCGAGATCGACAACCCCGTTGGGTTGGACGACCAGGTAGCGGCTGCCGTAGGTGGCGCCTTCCTGCGCTGCCGTGGTCAACCCCTGCATGTTGAAGAAGAGCAGGCCAATATCGACCGCAGCCGCCAGCAGCAGCAGGATAAGCGTCGAGGCGATCACGAACTCGACGAGCGCCTGTCCGGGTTGAAATCGTCGTGCCATAGTCATTCTCCCTCGCCTGTCAATTCTGGTGGCTACGGTTGCGGTTCCGTACAGGCAATGCCATTGGCGAAGTTAGGATTGTTGCCCAAACTTTCGATTGTGCGCTGCGCCGTCACTTTGATGCGCATCGTGCCGTTGTCGCCTAGCATCGTATTGATAAAACTGACGAGCGGCGTCAGCGGTTCAATTACATAGTCGATCCGCACCTCGATGGTTCCCCCAAGCCGTCGTGGGTTAGGGTCGAGCGTGTTTGGGTACAGAATAGTCACCTGATTGGCGTCAACCGGGAAAAAGCCGGTCGAGTCGTTGGTGACTTCCAGAATGCGCTGCACGCAGGGGTCTTCCAGCCAGCCCGGGTCGCCCTGAGCGCGCAAATTGAGCCGCGACTGGTAGGGCGGCAGCTGTGAAGCGACTTCCGCCCCCGCGCGCGCAGCGCTGAAAAGCGTCGAATAGCCCCAGATGTAGTAGCCGAGATCGACAATCGCAAACAGAAGTGCGAACAGGATTGGCGCGATCAGCGCCATCTCGACCAGCGATTGACCTGTGGATCGCCTGGGCATGCTGAGTCCCTTTCGGTCTACATCCTCTAGTGGCATTATAGGGATCGGAAGATGTACGCTCAATAGTCCGTTAGTCCTGAGACATAGGGAAGATTACAGTTTGATGACTCCCCTTCATCCCCCCTGCTCCCGCGAGGGGAGAGGGACCCCCTCACCCCCCCTTGCCCTCTCTCCCACGAGGGGAGAGGGGGGAGGCGCCCCTCACCCCCCGTGCCCCCCTGCTCCCGCGAGGGGAGAGGGGGGAGGCGCCCCTCATCCCCCTTGCCCCCTGCTCCCGCGAGGGGAGAGGGA
>CALGYB010000056.1 GCA_937935075.1 uncultured Roseiflexus sp.
TACTTTCGAGCATAACGGTAATGAACCGCGCTTCGGCGTGCTCAGCGCATCGCTTCAGCATGAGCATCGCAAAGGCCAGAACATGCAATCCCGCCAAGGTCTCCGGCGCCCGCTCATCATCGCGCGCCAGCCGGCGAAAGCCCGCTATCCAGGCGAAGCCTCGCTCAACGACCCGGCGGCGCGGCAGCAGTACGAAGCCGCGTTTGGCTTCCGACCGTTTAACGACCTCCAGCCGGATGCCGTAGGCGTGGGCGTCGGCCGCCGGTTGTTCCCCCGTATCGCCCTGGTCGACGAACGCCACGCTTCGACGCTTCAGCTGGCTCAGCGCACGCAGGCTCAGCGCACCGCTTCGACGGACTCGCCTGTGACGGCTTGGACCTGTTCCGCCCACACTTCGACAAGCTCAGCGCAGGCGCTTCGGCAGGCTTAGCGCAGCGTGCGCGTTCCTGTTCGTTGGCGGGCGTGACGACCACGCTTCGGCAGGCTCAGCGCAGCGCGGCCAGCAACTGGCCCAGCGGATCAACCGCCATGTGGACCTTGCCGCCCCCCCTTTCCCCCCCTGCGGGGAGGGGGGAAGGGAGGGACGTTGATGCCCGTCATCGCCGGCGCGCACTGCGCCCCCCTCTTTCCCCCCCCCTGCCCCCCCCGCAGGGGGGGCGCAGCGCGTGGTCGCGCTGCGGAGCGTCTTCGGTTATGAAGGTCAGGGAGGGAGCGACGAAGGCCCACGCCTCGTCGCTCACATCGCTTGGATAGGGTTTACGTGTCATGCTGAAATCATACCACGTTTATCTCTGAAGTGCATAACAGGCTCTAACGGATGCTGAATGGCGACTGATTGAGCCTCATCTTCCTACACGCAAGTCGCCGCGCGGTCGCCATCGTGTTCATCCCTTCCGCGAAATCGTGAATGCGATGTTCTATGCGCTACGGAGCGGCTGTGCGTGGCGTATGCTTCCTCACGACCTGCCGCCTTGGAAGACCGTCTCCTATTCCTTCCGTCTGTGGCGACAAGATGGCACGTGGGCGCGCATCAACGATATCCTCCGCGCCGAGCTGCGGGGTGCTTCGGGCTGAGACCCCCAACCAAATGCTGCTCTTTTGGACCGTCAGTCGGTCAAAACGACAGAAAAAGGGGGCTTCGGGGATATGACGCCGGCAAAAAGGTGAATGGCCGGAAGCGCCACCTGCTGGTGGACGCGTCGGGCTTGCTCTTGACGGTCGTTGTCCATGCTGCGGATGTGCAGGACCGGGATGGCGCCAGGCTTGTCCTGGAAAGAGCCAAAGACCGCTTGCCCAATCTGCGCCTGATTCGGGCTGATGGCGGCTCTGCGGGTCAGCGAGAAACGTGGGTCACAACCGCCTGTGGTTGGTTTCTTGAAATCATCAGGCGCAAAAGACATAGCGCTGGGTTTCAGGTGCTGCCACGGCGTTGGGTCGCTGAGCGCACATTTGCATGGTTGGGCAAGTATCGCCGGCGAAGCAAGGACGATGAAGCGCTGACCGAAACGAGCGAGGCGTTCATTTATGCTGCAATGGTGCATTTGATGGTCAGACGCCTCGCGCGCACCCCTGCTCGTGGCCCATAGCCAAATTATCAGACACTCTCTCAGACGTTGCGATGCAACGTCTCTATCTTCAACCGGTAACCCCTCTCACCTCATCACCTCTCGCCTCCTTCCCCGCCACCGCCCGGCGCACGGCGCGCGCGGGATGCCCGGCGAGCAGGTTCAGCGCCTGGTCGCGCTCGGGCGAGGGCGTGATGTTGCGCAGCGCTTCCACGATTGCCAGCGCCTGAACCACGTCAATCGGGTGCGCCAGCGCGCATTCGGCGAGCGGAACCGCCGCCCGTGCTTCACGGCGGTTGCCCAACGAGATGATAGCGCCCATGCGCACTTCGGGGTTGGGGTGCCGCAGCGCATGAATGAGGCGGTCAGTGTAGTCGCGCTGTCGCCACTCATCAGGCGTCGCGCCGCACACCGGGCACGGCGCATCCTGCTGGTCTCCGCTGATCTCGGCAAAACAGATCGGGCAGTATAAGTGCACGTTCGCGCGTCTCCTGCTCGGAACCCTCGCTGTCATTGCCGGGCGCATCAATACCAGGGCAAGCTCCGGTGGGGTGAGGAGATTGCTTCGCTTCGCTCGCAATGACACCGAATCAACATGCAGACTGTTACGGTCGATTGGTCAACACCAGCGTTTCGGCCGGCGGCAGGTTGCGGATCTCGACATACGATGCACCGTTGCGCTCCCGCACCGGCAGGCGCTGACCGACCGGGTGCGGTCCGGCGTATCCCAGCGGATCGGCAGCCTGCGCTGTATTGAGGATGACGGTCAGCGTGTCGCCGGGACGGTTCAGCGCGGCATCGACCACGACATCACCGCCGCGCGCGAATACGCCGTGCGGATTGATGACGCACAACGCCTCTTCGTCGTCGAGGATGCGCGACCAGGCGACAATCTCTCCGGCTGACGGAAAAGCGAACGGCTGGTTGAAATTCGAGATCGGGCGCAGGTATTGTCGCCCGTGGCGCAACACCGGATAGGCGGCGCGCAATGCGGTCAGCGCCGCGATCCGCACATAGACCGGGAACCGCTCGTCGAAACAGTGGCGTCCGGCGGTGCCGAAAGGTCCGAACCCCGGCAGCGCCGTATCGCGCGCCTGCGGGTCAAGCCCGGCGCGGCCCGGGGCGCGTGGATGCAATGGACCAAACATCGCCTCGCGCAGGTAACGGTCGGCGCGGCCCCACTCCGGCAGCCACTGCCGTTCCGACGGCTCAGGACCGCCAAACGCCTGTTCGGTGCCGTAGTAGATGCACGGAATGCCAAGCGTGAAGAGTTGCAGCGCGGTTGCTGCCGCCGCCTGATGCTGTGACATCACATCCGTCGAGAAGCGAAGTTTTGCGCCGACGACGTGATCATGGTCATCGATGATCGAGACGTGCCGGCTGCCGAGGTTGCGATGCGACCCCATGACAGCCAATCCGGGCACAAACCCGTCGAAATAGGCGCGCGCCGGCGCCAGACCCTTCGCCACATTCCCCAGCGCCAGCCGCATGTCGCCAATGTCGAGCGCAGCGTTCAGGTTGCGTTCCAGCGCCTCCAGGTAGCGCGTCGCCGCAAAATCGCCGCCCGCCACCTCGCCGATCAGGAAGAAGTTGGTTTTGCCCAGGTTGGCGGCGAACTCCTTGATCGTGCCGCAAAAGTTGCGCGCCTGCTCGAACGAGACATGTTTGAGCGTATCGATACGAAAACCATCGCAATCGGTGAGCGCAATCCAGTATTTGTAGCAGAGCGCCAGGTCGGTCAGTGCGCCCGGCGCATCGAGATTGATGTCGCGCAGTGTAAAGAAATCGGAGCGCTTGTGCTCTGCCGCCGGATCATCGAGGTCACCGGCGCCCAGGTCGCCAGCGCCGGCCCGCGTGTAATACTCGACATTGCGCACCTCATCGGGCCAGGCGGCATCATCGACATCGGGCACGCCGAGGAGCGGCGCACCCGTGGCATCAACCCAACTGCCGAACGGATAGCGTCCGGTCGTGTAGCGCGGCATCTCCGCGCCGCCGGGGACATCCGGCGGATAACGCCAGTTGGGACCGGAGTGCTGGAACACAATGTCGAGCAACACGCGCATCCCACGTTCGTGCGCGGCGCTCACGAGGTCGACCAGGTCCTGGCGCGTGCCAAAACGCGGATCGACATCGAGAAAATCCTGGATGGCATAGCCGTGGTAGGTGTTCAGGTGACCGCGTTGCTTGCAGACCGGGCTGAGCCACAGGGTGGTGATGCCGAGCCGTTGCAGGTAGCCGAGTTTCGAGATTACGCCGCGCAGGGTGCCGCCCTGAAACCGTTCGCCGCCTGACTCTGCCCAGCGGTCCCAGCGCCACGGCTCGCCGTTGGGCGACGCCGGTCGCGACGCCGCCAGGTAGCGTCGGTCGAGCAGTGGTCTGGTCTCTTCCTGACCATCGCTGAACCGATCAACGAGGAGAAAGTAGATCACCTCGTCGCGCCAGTCGACCGGTGAGGGATAGTATGCAACCCGACGCGGCAGTTGCATTGAGCGCCTAACGCTCGGCGGGCGTGGCCGACTCAGCATATCACGGGCGAAGTTCATGGCATGTCCTTATTTCCAATCACCGCCAGGACCTTTGTGCGATGCGCCTGTCGCAGGCAGGAAACGTTCCTTCAACGTTGCTGCATCGCAGTGCGTGGTCGGCAGCAGGGCGCATCAGCGACGATCTATCGCCTGCACCCGCTTCCCCCTCTCGCCTGTCTCCTATGGTACCATACCTGACAACGCTCTGGAGGATGTGCGATGTCCGAACCATTTCTTCGCTCCCTGTTTGGTCTGGAGGGGAAGGTGGCAGTGGTGACCGGCGGCAGCGGCGCTTTGGGCGCTGCTATGGCGCAGGCGTTGGCGCGCGTTGGCGCGCGGGTCGCCATTCTCGCCCGTCGCCTTGAACCGGCACACGCCGTCGCCGCCGCTCTCGAAGCCGCCGGCGGCAATGCACTGGCACTCAGCGCCGATGTGCGCGACCGGGCGCAGGTCGAACATGCCTGCGCAACCATTCTGGAACGCTGGAGACAGGTCGATATTCTGGTGAATGCCGCAGGCGGCAACATGCCGGGTGCAACGCTTGCCCCCGATGCGGCGCTCCTTGACCTCGATCCCGAAGCCTTTCGCGCCGTCGTTGATCTGAACCTGATCGGCGCCCTGCTGCCATCGCTCATCTTTGGCGCAGCCATGATTGCGGCTGGCGGGCAGGGGATCATTATCAACATCTCCTCGATGGCGGCGCACCGCCCGCTGACCCGCGTCGCCGGCTACGGCGCCGCCAAGGCGGCCGTTGAAAACCTGACACGCTGGATGGCGGTCGAACTGGCACGGCGGTATGGTTCAGGGTTGCGGGTCAATGCGATTGCACCGGGGTTCTTCATCGGCGAGCAGAACCGTTCGTTGCTGCTCAACCCCGATGGGTCATTGACGGCGCGTGGCGCGAGCGTCATTGCGCATACGCCCGCCGGGCGTTTTGGCGCTCCGGATGATCTGGCGGCGACGTTGATCTGGCTCTGCGGACCAGGCGCTGCCTTCGTCAACGGCGTTGTTGTGCCGGTGGACGGCGGGTTCTCTGCGTTTAGCGGCGTGTGAATGCGACTGCCCGGGATGCGTTCATTCTCCCGGTGTAGCGCTTTCTTCTCTGCTCAGAGCGAAGGGATGCACTATACTGTGAGGTTGGAAGGGAAGCCCCCCTTCCAGCAGAGCGGCTGGCGATCCCCTGTGCGCCAGCCTGGAGATAGCGGCGCCGGTTTGAGCTGCATTTCTCCTGCTTTCCCCTCCATCGTATCAACCGGCGCCCGGCGCGATGATGCGCAGAAAGGACGCTACGATGCGACGCATGGCTTTTCTCGTTCCTCTCCTGATCATCACAATGCTGACGGCGGCGATGCCCGTATCCGCCTCGGCGCCTCCGTTCGGTAACGACGCCTTCCGCAGCGTCTGGGAGCGCCAGGATCGTCCGGTCGCCGAGCAGATCAGCGGACGATCATGGACGTGGGGACCCGCGCCGAATACCCCGGCAATGCGGGAACCGCTGGTCGAAGGCTACGAGGGTATGCGCGTGGTGCAGTACTTCGACAAGAGCCGCATGGAGATCAACGATCCGACTGCCAACCCCTTCTCGCCCTGGTATGTCACCAATGGGTTGCTGCCGATCGAAATGATGACCGGGCGGATGCAGGTGGGGTACAATCTCTTCGAATGGCGCATGCCGGCACGAATCGCTGCGATTGGTGACCCGGATCAATTCCCGACCTACGCCGATCTCCTCCGCTTCTACCAGAACCCCGGCGCCGTCAACCCGAACGATCTGAATCGCCCGGCGACCGGCTTCATCAACCCGGATGGCAGTATCACCGGGTTCAATGACTACGTCAATGACCCGGCGACAATGCTGTTGCTCGGACCCAACAACCATGGCGTCGCCCGCGCATTCCTGGACTTCATGAACCAGAGCGGTCTGGTGTACGAGAACGGACGCTATGTTGTGACGAAGGTGTACGATCCGCTCTATGTCTTCGGACTGCCGGTGACGGGCGCGTACTGGGTCAAGGTGAAGGTTGGCGGCGTCGAGCGACCGATCCTGTTCCAGGTCTTTGAGCGGCGCGTGCTGACCTACAACCCGGCGAACCCGCCCGCCTTCCGCGTTGAGATGGGGAATGTCGGGCAGCACTACTACTGGTGGCGGTATGGGCGCTGACGGTTGAAGATGGAAAACCGGCCCTTGGGCGGGGATGTCGCCTGATAGAGCAACCTGCCAGATGTCGCCCATGTTGACCGTCTCGCGGCTAGCGTTGGCTGAGCCTGCCGAAGCCAACGCTAGCCGCTCGTATGTTCAACCGGAGCGGCAACAACCGCCGTCGAAGTTGGCTGAGCCTGTCGAAGCCAACGCCTGCCGCTCTGTATCCTTATCTCATGTGCGGTCATTTGTACAATAATGAGTCCACTGCAAAAAGGCTTAACCCCAAAGGACACGAAGCGCACAAATGAAGCGCATTTCCTTTGTGTCCCTTGGTGACCTTCGTGGTTACATGAAGCGCATGTCCTTCGTGTCCCTTGGTGACCTTCGTGGTTCAGGCTGAACCGCCAAGGACCCGCAGCGCACGAAGGGGGATAATGAAGCGCATGTCCTTCGTGTCCCTTGGTGACCTTCGGTGAAGTCATTAATGGAATTGTCCAGGTTCAAACTGATCGCTCTGTGAGGGAACCCGGATGCGCGTGGTATACTACCATCATCACGAAATCATCCGGTGATGGAGGAGGCGCATGCCATACCTGCGCAACTGGATTGCAGGAGTATTGCTCATTGGCGCGCTGATCGGGTGCGGTCAGGCGACGCCGCTCAGCATTGCGCCGACGAACACGCCGGTCTCTCCAGCGTATGCGACGGCAGCCGTCGTTTTGACAGCAGTTGCAGAAGGCCGTGAGGCGCAAGTCGAACCGGCAACAGCCGCTCAACTGTCCGGTGCGACGGTGACTCCTGAGCCGGTTGCTGGCGTCTCCTCTGGGGCGCCGGCGGCAGCGAATGTGACTGCCGCCGAGCAGACGCTCCGTTCCTACTTCGCAGCATTCGGTGAACGCCGTGCGGCGGACGCATGGGCGCTGCTCGCGCCGGCAATGCAGGCGAATACAACGTTCGAGATGTTCGAGAGCACGACGCTGGCAGTGGAGTCGCTCAGCGTCGCGCGCATCGACTCGGTGATCGCCGTTGACGAACGCCTGATCTATGGCGTCACCGTCGAGGCTGCACCGGTTCCCGGCCTCCCCACACGCTGGAAACGCGGTCCTAACCAGCTCTACGTCGTGGTGGTCAACACGCTGGAGGGATGGCGCATTGCCGCAATCACCGAAGAACCGCCGTCGTACTAACCCGCGTCACTGTCACCGTCGCCGCCAACGGTTTCGTGCTCCTCGTAGTAGCGCGCCAGGCCGCTGACGAGCATCTGCACCAGCAGCGGCGTCGCCGCGTCGCTCATAACCGTCATGTAGCAATTGTGCTCAATCGTCAATGCCTCTTTA
The DNA here is from genome assembly GCA_937935075.1 of uncultured Roseiflexus sp. GTDB lineage: Bacteria > Chloroflexota > Chloroflexia > Chloroflexales > Roseiflexaceae > Roseiflexus. Next base: position 7,574 of record CALGYB010000056.1, read on the forward strand.
TACTGCCCGGCAGCCACGTACTGCGGCAGGAAGCGACGCGCCTGTTCCGCCATGGCGCGACGCACCCGCGATGAGGCGACAACCCCCAACGCGCGCAACAGGTAGTTGGTGAATGACGGATCGTTTTCGTCTTCGACAACCGGCGGCTCGCCGATTTCATCGAGGATCATGTCGATCAGGTCATCACTGAAATGCAGCGGCGTGAAGCGCTCGTCGCGGAAGAGTTCGAGGCTGAACCGGTTGAACGCTTCCTGATCGGCGCCGAGCTGCAGCGCCTGCATGCGAAAACGGCGCAAAATTTTGCCGGCTGAGTCGATCTTCGCCTGCTCCTCGGCATCCGGCGGACGTTCGAGCCACGTTCCTTCACAATTGCTGACGGTTGCCAGGTATGTTGCATGTTCGCGACGTGCGCGTTTCGCACGTGATTGTCTGCCCATAGATGCAGTGTCTCCCCGGATCTGTAACGACGCTTGCTTTCGTGCTATACTTATTGTACCCGAAACTTGAATGCAGGCGGCATCGATACCGGGAGATGCAGATGAGTGCGCGCGTGATCGACAATCTGCGCAAAGTCGAGATCTTTGCCGGGTTGAGCGACGATGAGTTGGTGCAGGTCGCCAGGTTGTGCAAGGCGCTGCGTGCGCCTGCCGGTCAAACGATCTTCAATGAAGGCGATACCGGAGATGAGTTGTATATCGTTCACGAAGGAACGGTGCGGGTCATGATCACCACCCGTCTGTCGGACGGAACAACTGCACCCTCGACGATCAACACCCTCTATCCTGGTCAATGCTTCGGCGAGCAGGCATTGCTCGGCGGCGCGGCGCGCACGGCAGCCGTCTCCGCCAATGAGCCGACGGTGCTCATCGTGATGCGGGCGCTGGATTTCGATGCGCTGGCAGAACACAACCCGCGGATCGGGTTTGTGGTCATGCGCAACCTGGCGCGCGATCTGGCGTACAAACTCAACGCTTCCAACCTCCTGTTGCGCGGCAACATCCGCTGGCGCGGCGATGAACTCGGCAAGCGCGCGCGCGAGTGAGCAGCGAACCCCGCAACGCAACAGGCAAAGCATTCCCGCCTTTACAGCGTCACCTCGACTCCCAGACCGAGTCGTTCCGCCTCGCGCAGCGCCAGTTGCGCAACGGCAATATCCTGTACGGCATTGCCGACCGATTTGAAGAACGTGATCTGCTCATCGCTCGTGCGCGCCGGCGACCGACCGGCGAGCACCGCGCCTAATTCGACGGTCTGCGTCTCATCGAGCAAACCCAGATTGCGCGCATGCTGGAGATCGCCCGCTTCAGCCCACGCCGCAGTCTGCTGATCCACCACGATGTATGCCCGCCCAACGGTTTCCGGCGGCACTTCGACCATGCGCGGCGTGAAGGAGCCAATGCCGTTGATGTGGGTTCCAGGGCGCAGGTCGGCATCGTCGAAGACCGGCGTCGGCGAAGAGGTCGCACAGCAGATGATGTCCGCCTGCGGAACAGCAGCGGCGGCGGAAGAGACGATCTCGATCGCGGCGACGATCGCGCGTTCGCGTAGCCATGCCGCCATACGTTCGGCACGCTCACGGTTGCGGTTGACAATGATCACCCGCTCGATCGGGCGCACGGCGCATACGGCTTCGACCTGATGGGGCGCCTGCGCCCCGGCGCCAATCACCGCCAGCACCCGTGAGTCTGCGCGGGCAAGTGCGCGGGTGGCTGCGCCCGATGCTGCACCGGTGCGCAACGCCGTCAGATACGAACCTTCGAGCACCGCCGCCGGTCGTCCGGTTGTGGCATCGAGCATGGTTACGAGTGCGTGAATGCGCGGCAACCCGTGACGGGCTGCATTGTGCGGAAAGACCGACACCACCTTCAAGCCCAACCCGCTGCTTTCTTCCAGCAACGCCGGCATCACAAACGTGTGCGACTCGTGGGCGCGTTGCTGGAGATGTGCGCGTAGCGGCACGACAGCACGTCCGGTTGAGAGTTGGACAAACGCAGAAGCAACCGCATCGATTGCAGCGGGCATCGTCACTGCACGCCGCACATCGTCAGCGCTCAGGATTCGCATACGAAACGCCTTTCCCTTCAGAGTCTCGCCACACAAACAGATGCGCCAGCAGCCAGTCCGCCAGCCGGGGAAGCAGCAACGCCATCCCCACCGTCAGGCGGTCGCTCCACGTGGCATACGCAACACGCGGCTCATGGCGGATGGCGCGCACCATCGTTTCTGCCACCCGTTCCGGCGCAATGCCGGGCGGATCGAAACGTCGCAGGTCGCCGTGGATGCCGAGGCGACGCGTGTTGAATGCCGTGCGCGTCGTTCCCGGTCGCACCAGTGTCACAGTAATGCCGCTGCCACGCAGTTCTACTCGCAGCGCCTCGCTCAACCGGTCGAGCGCCGCTTTGGTTGCCGCATAGCCGCCGGCATAGGGCAGCGCCCGCAAGCCGACAACCGAGGAGACGAAGATGATCTGCCCGCGCCGGGCGCGCCGCATATACGGAAGCGCCGCCTGTGTCAGATACAGCGGACCGAACAGGTTGACATCCAGGGCAGCGCGCAGATCGGCGGGTTGCAGGCGCGCCACCGGCGCTGCCAGACCGACGCCGGCATTGTTGATCACCACATCGATGCGCTGATAGGTGGTGATGACTTCTGCCACGAGACGCTGCACTTCCATCGGATCGGCGACGTTTGCCGGAATGGCGCGCGCGCGCCCATTCAACCGGCGGGCAAGGTCATCAAGGCGCGCAGTGTCGCGCGCGGTCAGCACAACATGCGCACCCGCAGCGACGAGGGCGTGCGCGGTTGCTGCGCCAATCCCACTCGACGCACCCGTGATAATCACAACTTTTCCTGCCGGATCCATCGCGTGGTCTACCGATCCACTGCTGCGGACACCGCCTCATCTGCATCGTTCAACACAGCGGCAAGGCGATCTTCCACCACAACGGCAGCAATAGGCAGAATCGGCACAAGCGCGAGATTGTAGCGCTCGGCGATCGCGCCCTTCAGTCGCAATCCATGCTGCCCCAGCCAGATCAATCCCGGCAGCAGCGCCGGTATCACGCCGAGGGTCAGAGCACGCGGCAACCAGCGGGTGCGCGGCAGCCGCCCGATCAACGCCTGCCCGACAGTGACCACCGTCAGGGTGTTGAAGAGCAGCCGGGTATGCTCGCCAACGCTCTCGTCGCGCAGGCTGAGGTAAGGGATTTTGGGCCACCACTGACGTGAATTGCCGTGAAGAACGATCATTACCAGAACATTGGCGACGACGAACGCCAGCCGGTTCAGCACAGCGCCTGTCATAATCGTTTCCGTATCATCAAGAGAGCAGCGTTTGTATACAGTAGAACGAAATGCGTCATATGTCAACCGGCTTGACACGACCACGATTTTCGCGTACCATACATATGTCTTACATCCCATGCCATAAGACAGACCGACGGAGTAGTCGAACGGTGACAAAGGAGCGCATCTCCGCCAAAGACATTCAGCGCGCGTTGATCTGGCGTATCAGCAATGGCGTGTATCACGCCGGCGAGACATTGCCGCCGGTGCGCAAACTGGCTGAAGAGTTCGGTGCAAACCGCAACACGGTGAACAAAGCATGCCAGGAACTCCGCAAACTCGGCATGCTCGAGATGCGTGCCGATCGGCGATCACCGATCGTCACCCGCATCGCAACCACTGCCGCGCCGCTGGAGTACGTGCGGCAGCAGGCGCGCGACGTTGTGTGGCAGGCAATGTCGGCAGGGATGACGCGCCAGCAACTGCTTGCCGACATCACGGCGCTGATCGAAGAGGTGTATGGCGAAAGCGATCTGACGATCCGCTTCCTCGAATGCAACTCCTACGATAGCACCACGCTGAGCCACGATCTGTCGCGCCTGACCGGTGTGCCAATCGGCGCCGGCTTGCTCGATGAATTGCGCCAGGACGTTGACGCATTCGCTCAAAAATACGATCTGATTGTGACGACCTTCCACCATCTCGCGGAGGTATTGCAAGCGTTGGCGCCCTATCGGGATCGGGTGATCGGCGTCGATACGCGCCCTTCGCCTGAGTCCCTGCTCCGTATTGCACGGCTGACAAAACCGCGGATCGGGCTGGTGTGCACGCTGCCAGATACCGCTCGTTCGCTGGAATACACCATTCTGATTTATCAACCAACAGCGCAGGTCATAACTGCGCGGATCGACGCACACGATGATGTCCGCCGTGTGGCGCGCATCTGTGATCATCTGGTGGTGACGCACAACTGTGTCCCTGCTCTGGCGGAACTGACCAGTCGGCGACCTGACGTGGTGATCGAGTTCCGCATCGATGATCAGTCTATCGAGTATTTGAAAGATCGCATTCGTGTCACCCGTCATGAGAGGACGGCGGCGCGATCTCAAAGGAACGTCTCGTGATCATTCCTGCCACGCTCGATCTCTCCGCTGCCGGAATGTCCTGCCTGCTGCGCCTCGTTCCGCGCATCGCGCTGGTCAGGCTTGGACTGGCGGATACACCATGGGCGCTGGATTCGTCGGCGCTTTTTGCGGCGGTGGTTGATGGACAGTTGCTCGATGCACAGACGCCAGGCGCACAGGTACGGCGCGTGTCGGAGTATGAGGCGCCGCCTGGCATGCGGCATGTCTGTCTCGAACTGGCATATGCCGCTTCCGGGATTGTTGTTGAGTATCACGTGGCGGTGTATGCTGACGCTCAAGTGCTGGAGACGTGGATTGTTGTGCGGAATGAGAGCGAAGCGCCGCATCGCGTGACCCGACTGGACTCGCTGGCGCTCGATCTTCCGCCCGGCATCTATGAACTCTGCACCTTCACCGGTGCGTGGGGCGCAGAGTTCGAACCGCAGTGCGCCCCCCTCAGCAGCGCCACACTGCTCGAAAGTCGTTCTGGACGATCATCGCACGGGCATCATCCCTGGTTCACGCTCATTCGCAATCGACACTCGCTAATGTCCGGCATGGTCGCGTGGTCGGGCAACTGGGTCGTGCGGCTGACGCCGCGGCTGGATGGCGCTGTTGTCCTGTCGGGCGGGCTGCACGATTGGGAGTTCGCCGTCGATCTCGCGCCAGGAACAGCGGTCGAAGCGCCGCCGGTGGTTCTGGCGTTCGCAAAGGGCGATGATCTCGACGAGACCGCTGTTCAGTTTGCGCGTCTGGGACGGAAGTTCTGGTATCCGCACAACGCACTGGCGGATGCGCTGCCGGTCGAGTGGAATCACTGGTGGGCATACGAAGACCGCGCGCTCGATGAGGCGACGTTCCGCGCCAACGTTGATGTCGCGGCGCGCCTGGGCATCGAGGTGTGCACCCTTGACGCCGGATGGTTCGGCGCTGCGGATGCCGGGACGCACTGGTACGAACAGCGCGGCGACTGGGATATGGTCAATAGCGTGCGCTTCCCGTCTGGTATTCGCACACTCGCGGATTATGTTCATACGCATGGCATGCGTTTCGGTATCTGGTGCGAAATCGAGGGCCTCGGCGCCCACGCGCGGCTGGCGGAGCGGCGCCCGGCGTTTGTCGCCATGCGCGACGGCGAACGCCTCGGGTATGTCTGCCTGGGCAATCCGGCGGCGCAGCAGTGGGCATTCGAGACGCTCGACCGCCTTGTGCGCGAGTATGGATGCAACTGGATCAAACTGGATTTCAATCTCAATCCCGGCGCCGGGTGCAATCGCACCGATCACGGGCATGGCGCCGGAGACGGGTTATATGCTCACTATCGCGGGTATTACGCGCTGCTCGACCGGTTGCGCGCCGCGCATCCCGAGGTGGTGCTGGAAAATTGCTCGTCGGGCGGGTTGCGCATCGATGCGGGTATTGCGCGCCGCACTCACATGGCGTTTTTGAGCGATCCGGACTGGCCCGAACATAGTTTGCAGGTGTTCTGGGGCGCGACCTGTATGCTCGCGCCAGACGCCTGCCTGCACTGGGGCTATTGCGAGTGGGCATTCGCAGAGCATCCGAGCCAGAGGTTCAATCCGCGCGATCCGACGCTTCAGCCGCATCAGGTCGATTTTTACACCCGCATTTCGATGCTGCGACGCTTCGGCTTTTCACAGCGTCTCCCCGATCTGCCGGAATGGGTCGCACAGCGGTACACGGAACACATTCAGTTCTACAAAACCGTCATGCGGCGCTTTGTGCGTGAAGCAGACCTGTACCGCCTGACCGGGCAACCGCTCGGCGAGGGGCGCGGCGATCGCTGGGCTGGATTTCAGTACCGCATGCCCGATGGTCGCGAGCATCTGATTGCCGCTTTTCGCCTGCCGGGCGGAGAGCCGTCGCGGGCGCTGCGGTTGAAACACCTGAACCCTGATCGGACATACACCCTTTCGTGGATCGACACCGGGCGTCAGGCGCAGATCAGCGGCGCCGACCTGATGTGTGTCGGTCTCCAGTTCGACACTCTGCCAGAAGAAGGATCGGCAATCGTGTTGATCCACGAATAGATAACAGACGAAGCCGTCATTCGTCTCACCGGAGAGCAGCGCAGTGGATACACCTCATCCTCAGCCACAGATCGCAGTGCGACAAAGTGCACGACGGGCGAGTCGCCGACGGCACATTGAAGCGATCCATGCCTACATCTTTATGGCGCCGGCAATCCTCGGGTTGCTGTTCTTCACGCTGGGACCGATGGTCGCCTCGTTTTTGCTCAGTTTCACCGACTACAATATTCTGACCGATCCGCGCTGGAATGGTCTGGCGAACTACGACAGACTCTTCAACGACGAACTCTTCTGGCAATCGCTCAGAGTCAGCGCCACCTATTCAATCGTCAGCGTCCCGTTGGGGTTGGTCGTCGCACTGGGGCTGGCGTTGCTCCTGAACCACAAAATGCGCGGGATTCTGTTCTTCCGCTCGGTCTACTACCTGCCGACGGTCATTTCTGGCGTTGGCGTGGCGATGCTCTGGCGCTGGCTCTTCAATGGCGATTACGGGATCATCAATATCCTGCTGCGCGGCGTCGGCGTTCGCGGTCCCAACTGGCTGTTCGATGAAACGTGGGCGCTCGTGGCGCTGATTATCGCCAGTCTGTGGGGCGTTGGCGGAACGATGTTGATTTTCCTGGCGGGTTTGCAGGGCATTCCGCAGGAATTGTACGAAGCCGCCGAGATCGACGGCGCCGGACGGTGGCGGCAGTTTACCAGCATCACGCTGCCGATGATCTCGCACGTGACCTTCTTCAACCTGGTGCTGGGGGTCATTGGCGCGTTGCAGGTCTTTACCGAGGCTTATGTGATCACCGGCGGCGGTCCGAATAATGCCACTCTTTTCCTTTCGGTTTATCTCTACCGCCACGCCTTTCAGTACCTGAACTTCGGCTATGCCGCAGCAGTGGCATGGGTGCTGTTCCTGATCGTTCTGGCGCTGACGTTGCTGGTCTTTAAATCGTCGCCGCTCTGGGTCTACTACGAGAGTGAGCGGCCGGGGAGGAACTGATGCGTGTGCATACTGCGCCGCATGTCTTCTGGCGCACCCGCCGCGGACAGGCGCGCCTGGCATCTCTGGCAGTGGTGATTATCCTGCTGGCGGGGTCCGTGCTGGTGCTGATCCCGTTCTTCTGGATGATTTCGACATCGCTGAAGCAGGCGAGCCAGGTGTACCTCGCGCCGCCGATCTGGTTCCCCAACCCGCCGCAGTGGGGGAACTACGTGCAGGCGGTGACGCGCGTGCCGTTTCATCTGTACGCCTGGAATACCACCATTATTGTTGGATTGGTGACGATTGGCACGCTCCTTTCGTGTTCACTCAGCGCCTATGGATTTGCGCGCCTGTCGGCGCCGGGGAAGAACACGATCTTCATGCTGTTGCTCTCGACGCTGATGCTGCCCGGCGCAGTGACGCTCGTGCCAACGTACCTGCTGTTCAATGCACTGGGGTGGGTGGGGTCGTTTCTGCCGCTTATCGTGCCCGCGTACTTCGGCAGTGCGTTTTTTATCTTCCTGATGCGACAGTTCTACCTGACGATTCCGCGTGAACTCGAAGAGGCCGCCACCATCGACGGCGCCAGTGTCTACCAGATCTGGTGGAGCATTATGATGCCGCTCAGTTATCCCGTGCTGGCGACGGTGGTGGTCTTTACATTCGTGGGAACGTACAACGACTTTTTCACGCCGCTGATCTACCTCACTGATGAGAGCAAACGCACGATTGCTGTGGCGCTCTCCTATTTTCAGGGATCACCGCGCATCGGGCCGCAGATGCACCTGTTGATGGCAGCGGTGACCATCTCGATTGTACCGCCGCTTATTCTGTTCGTTCTGGCGCAACGCTATTTTGTGCGCGGCATTGTGATGACGGGGATTAAGGGATAGAAGCGCCGCACGCTGCTTCCAGACACCCATCGACCATCGAACGTTTGTGGCAGTAAGCAATGCAGAGGAGGACATCATTATGACACACCGCATTCGTCTGAGTAGAAGACAGTTCCTGCGTAGCGCAGCGTTGGGGGGAGCGGCGTTTGCCTCCGGCATGCTGGCTGCCTGTGGCGCCTCGCCGACCACGCCCACCGGTCAGGCGCCAACAACGGCGCCGGCGCCGGTTTCCGGCGAGCCGACGAAGATCCGCGCTCTGATGTGGAGCAACGGACCGGTGATAGACGAAAACTTCAAAGTTCGTGCGCAGATGTTCAACGACACGTTCAAAGGGCAGTACGATCTCGACCTGCAACTCCTGCCCTACGATCAGTACTGGCCCCGCATCGATCTGGCGTATGGCTCGAAAAACCCGTATGACCTCTACTTCTTCGATGTGCAGGCGTATGGGCATTACCGGGCAGGGTTGCTCGCCAACCTCCAACCGTATGTCGATCTGGCGCCGGAACTGATGAACGCCGAGGAGTATCCGGTCAAACTGTACGACGCCTGGCGCTTCGACGGCAGCAATCTCTTTGGATTGCCTGAAAACATCCAGGTGCTGGCGCTCTACTACAACCGCGACCTCTTCGATGCCGAGGGTCTGGCGTATCCCGATGAAACCTGGACGTGGGACGATGTGCTCGATGCAGCCACGAAACTGACGAAGCGCAGCGGCGATGAGACTACGCAGTGGGGAATGGATGTCGGCGTGATGGACATCTGGTGGGGCGCGCAGACGCTGGCGTGGGCGATGGGTGGCGGATTCTTCGATAGGATTGTCGAGCCGACCAAGTTCCAGGTCAGCGATGCCGTCAACGTTCAGGCGCTCACCTTTCTCCGCGATCTGATCTTCGAGCATAAAGTTGCTCCCACCAAAACCCAGCGTTCGGCGACGGCGCAGGACATCGGCATCTTCCAGACCGGCAAGGTGGCGATGTTCTTTGATGGCAGCTGGTCCATTAGCGGTTTTCAAGACGTGCCGTTCAAGTGGGATATGGCGCCGCTGCCGAAGTGGAAGGATACACGCGTCTCCGCCTACTGGCTCGGCGGGCACATCATCCCCAAGGACTCGAAGGTCATCGATGCTTCCTTCGCTTTTGCGCGTTGGTCGGCAACTACCTACCAGAAAACGATGGCGTCCAACCATGACTGGATACCGATCGCGCGTTCGGCGCGCGAGTCCGAGGAGATGTACGTCGGGCAACCGGCAGGGCTGCGTAGCGTGCTCGGCACCATTGAAGGCGCGCGGCTTGGTGATTTCTACTCGCGCAACAACCAGCAGATTTTCGGTGAGGTGCTGCTGCCGACGTTCGATCAGTTGTTTCTTGGCAATATGACACCGGAAGAGGCGGCAAAGAAGATCGATGAAGAAGCCAATGCGCTGCTTGCGAAAGGATAAACCGCATGCCCCGCTCTGGATCGGGCGCCGCGCCTGAGATGTGGTCGCTCTCGACTGACCTCGTGACTATCACTGTGGCGCTGGCGGACGGGCGCCTGACCTGGACCATCAGTGGTGAAACTGGAGGACTTGACCTGTCATCAGCGACAGGGAGCGCCCTGCGCGTCGATGGACAGGCGCCGCTGTGGGCATGCGTCGTCCAGGCAAACGATCAGACGACCGATGACGGCGGGCGTCTGCTGACGCTGACGCTCGAAACGGCGGATGGCGTTCTGCGATTGACCCGCTGGTTCCATCTGTTCGTTGATCATCCATTTGTGCGTACCTGGGCGGCTCTGGAGAATCGCGGCAGTACGACGGCGCTGATCGATCAGTGCGATATTCTGACGCTGACGCCACACGCTGCGCCGCCGCTCTACCTGTTCCACGTCGAACAATTTAGCTGGAATTACCGGCGCGACTTTTTTAGTCAGCATGAAGTCTGGCTGCGGGTAGGATGCGCTCCCCACGAAATTCGTATGGGGTCATATCCTGCTCACCATTGGGGTCCCTCCAGTTGCGCCTGGTTTGCCCTGCGCGATGGTCTGCCCGACTGGAACGAGGCGCCGCCGAAGCGCGGGCGCGGTGTGGTGTGCGGCATCGAGTTCAACGGCAAGAGCCGGTTGCATGCCTGGGCAACAACAGAACACGTACATCTCGTAAGCCGGATTGACGATCTGGCGCATCGCCTGGCGCCAGGCGCGATCTTCGAGATCCCGGCGTATTTCGTCGGACGCTTCGAGGGCGACTGGGACGAGGCAGGGTACGTGACACAGCGTTTCGCCGAAGCGCACGTCCACCCTCCGCTGCCCGACGATCGCTATCCGTGGGTACAGTACAACTCCTGGCGCTACGAGCAGCACATCAACGAGGAACAACAACTGGCAGCCATCGACCGCTGCGCCGAACTCGGCGTTGAACTCGTGGTCATGGATCTGGGGTGGGCGCGCATGATCGGCGATTGGCGTCCCGACCCGGTCAAGTTTCCACGCGGGTTGAAGCCGCTCGTCGAGCGGGCGCACGCCTACGGCATGCGCTTTGGCGTCCATGTCGCGCTGGCGCAGTGCAACCCGGAAGCGCCGGTTGCCAGAGAGCACCCCGACTGGCTCATCCACACCGGCAACGATTACTATGGCGCCGGTCCGCTCTGCCTGGGTCATGAACCCTGCCGCGCCTGGCTTATCGAGCAGTTGATCCGGCTGGTAGACGAAGAAGGGATCGATTACATCATTCAGGACGGTGAAGATATGGTCAAACGGTGCGAGCGCAGCGATCATACGCACGCGCCGGGTGACAGCAACTATGCCAACTCGCAGTACGGGCTGGACATCGTCATCGAATCACTGCGCCGCGCTCGTCCGCATCTGGTGCTCGAAAATTGTGAGGATGGCGGATGTATGATGACCTACAAAATGGCGCGCCTGTATCACACGAGCATCACGGTGGACAACACCTCATCATATGCCACGAGGCAGGGGGTGTATGGTGCGTCCTACCCGTTCTCGCCACGTTACAGTGTACGCTACATGCAGGACGACCCCTCGCCCTACACCCTGCGCAGTTCGATCTTTGGCGGACCGCTCATCCTCATGCAGCGTGTCACCGAGTGGAACGAAGCGCAGATGGCGAACACCAGGCGAGCGATTGAGCAGTACAAGTCGTTACGCCATCTCGTCCGTTCGGCGAAGATCATCCACCTGAAAGCGCCGCTCTACAACATCGACGGTCTGGGCTGGGGATGGGACGCTATTCAGGCAGTGGCGCCCGACCAACGACGCAGTGTGGTGATGGTCTACCGCGCGCAGGGAGATGCTTCTGAACATACCTTCAGGCTGCGCAGTTTACTATCGGATGCGGTGTATCTGGTACGCTTCGTCGATGGCGAGCGCACCCTGCGGCGCACTGGCGCTGAGCTGGAACGCGATGGAATTACCGTGACGCTTCAAGAGTTTGAATCAGAGATTGTTCTGATCGAGGCTGAAGACGCCAGGTAGCGGGGCAGGCACGGGGACCTGCCCCTACCGATCCGGACGTGGGGACGGTCGGCGCGCCCATTGGCGAATAAACACAGGAACATTGAATGAATGCTATTCACTTCGATCCACACTGGACCTATCGCGGTTTTCGGGCGCTGTTGCTCGAAAACCGCTATCTGCGCGCAGTGATTCTGCCGGAGTTGGGCGCCAAAATCTGGTCGCTGGTCGATAAACTGGCGGACCGCGAAACCCTCTGGCACAATCCGCGCGTGCCGCCGCGTTCGGTGTTCTACGGCGCCGCCTACGACGACTGGTTCTGTGGCGGGTGGGACGAACTGTTTCCCAACGACGCGCCTGCCGTCATCGGTGGTGATGCCTACCCTGACCACGGCGAGTTGTGGTCGATGCCGTATGACTGGCAGGCGGACGCCGATGCCAACGAAATACGGCTGCGCCTGAGCCGTAGCGGCGTGGTCACGCCGACCTTTGTCGAAAAATCGATTACGCTGCGCGCCGATGAGCCAATGATGCGGATTCGCTACCGGATTCGCAACGATGGCGCCACGCCGCTCGATTTTCTGCTCAAACTCCACCCGGCGCTGGCAATCGATCCCGGCTGCCGAATAGACCTTCCGGCGCGCACAGTGCTGGTCGACGAAGGGTTTCGCCAGCGGCTCGGCGCGACAGTCAGTCAATTCACCTGGCCCCTGGCGCAATCCGATGCCGGCGCGGCAGTCGATATGCGCCAGATCCCGCCGCAAAGCGCGGCGCTGTGCGATTTCTTCTACGCCATCGAACTCGACGCTGGCTGGTGCGCTTTGACCGATACCGCACGCGCTGCGGGATTTGGACTGGCGTTCGATCCGGCAGTCTTCAGCTCCGTGTGGGTCTTCGGCGCCTATGGCGGCTGGCGCGGTCTCTATACCGCCATTCTCGAACCATGCACCGGCTATCCGTATCGTCTCGAAGAAGCGATTGCGCAGGGAACCGCAAGCCGCTTGGAACCAGGGGCGGAACTCGATACCGAAGTGACAGCCGTGCTCTACCGCAGCATGAGCGCCGTTGAACGCATTGATCGTGATGGAGCAGTACGATGAGCGGTTTGCTCGAAGGCAAAGTCGCCCTGGTCACCGGCGCTGCCAGCGGTATCGGGCGGGCGACAGCGCTGACGTTAGCCCGTGATGGCGCTGCAATTGTGGTGGCGGACCTGGACGCATCGGGTGGTGCAGCGACGGTTGATGTGATCACCGCGGCTGGCGGGCGGGCGATTTTCGTTCAGGCGGACGTCACCCGCGATGCAGAGCGCATGATTGGTGCGGCAGTGCAGGAGTTCGGGCGCCTCGACATTCTGGTGAACAATGCGGGCATCTTTTACACCGCCGATTTTCTCGACGTGACCTTCGACGCATGGGTGCGCGCCGTCGATGTGATGTACTTCGGCACATTTCGGTGCAGCCAGGCAGCCGCGCGGCAGATGGTCGGTCAGGGGAACGGCGGGCGAATCGTGAACATCTCATCGGTCAACGGCTTCCTCGGCATGCCGCAGTCCAGCCATTACAACTCGGCGAAGGGCGCCATCGACCAGCTCACGCGCTGTCTGGCGGTCGAACTGGCGCCACACGGCATCCTGGTGAACGGCGTCGCGCCGGGCTTCGTCGAAACTCCCATGGCAATCGTCAATGGCGTCAACGAACACGAGACGCCGGAGTTCCAGGAGTTCTACGTGCGCAGGCGCCGCATTCCCCTGGCGCGCCCCGCAGCACCAGAAGAGATCGCCGAAGCCGTGGCGTTCCTCGTCTCGCCGCGTTGCACCTACATTACCGGGCATACGCTCGTTGTGGACGGCGGGCTGTCGATCACGTTTTGAGGCTGGGTGGGGTATGGTGTGGTTGTCCTGGGAGCGCAGGCGTCGCGCCTGCTTAAGCTTAAGATGGATGGGGTCATTCTCTGTTCTGTGCCACACGTTTTTCTCCGCACCGGTCGGCGCCCCTATCACCATCGAACGACATCAATCGCGATCTGTTTCCCAGGGATGGGTTTATGGTGCGGTGAAGGGGCATCGTCGCAAGTGGTGATATAATCGCAGCGGGCGAAAAGCAATCGTTCTGGTTCGCGCGGAGATATAGCATCGCCCGTTGGGAGTCCTCTCCTCTTCCCCGCACGACCTCGCTGCATATCAGAAAGGACGCACGCGACCATGATCCGTGTCGCCATGCTGAGTTACTGGCACGTCCACGCCTGGGATTATACGCGCCAGGCGCAAAACCACGCAGATGTCACCATCGGCGCTGTGTGGGACGAACTGCCCGCACGCGGCAGAGACGCCGCCGCAAAACTGGATGTGCCATTCTACGAATCACTCGACGACCTCCTGGCATTGCCGGAGATCGATGCGGTGATTGTCGATGCGCCGACCTCGATGCACTGCGATGTGATGGTCGCCGCAGCACGCGCTGGCAAACATATCTTCACCGAAAAGGTGCTCGCGCCGACCCTCGCCGAAGCCAATCAGATCGTCGCCGCTGCTGATCTGGCGAATGTGGTGCTGACCGTTTCGCTGCCGCGCCTCGCGGAAGGGTACACGGCGGCGATTGCCAGCCTGATTGCGCAGGGCGCGCTCGGAGAGCCGACGCTGGTGCGCACGCGTCTGGCGCACAACGGCGCGCTGCGTACCGAACAAAATCCCGACGGCTGGTTGCCGCCCCATTTTTACGACTTCGACCAGTGTCGCGGCGGCGCGATGATCGACCTGGGATGCCATCCGATGTACCTGGCGCACCATTTCCTTGGTTTGCCGGAGACGGTCACCGCACACTACGGGTACGTCACCGGACGCGCCGTGGAAGACAACGCCGTTGTGACGCTCGGCTACGCCAGCGGCGCGCTCGCAGTCGTCGAAGCTGGATTTGTCACCCCGGCATCGCCGTTCACGATCGAGGTCCACGGCACACGCACCAGCCTGATCTACCAGGCGCCCCCGCCGGTGTTGCGCGTGCGTGGCGCCGATGGCTGGGTCGAACCGGAGATCCCGGAATCGTCGCCGCTCCCATTTGCCCAGTGGGTGGACCATATCCAGCGTGGCGCACGCCATACTGCCAACGTCCAGGCGGCGCTCGCTCTGACCATGCTCATGGAAGCGGCAAACCTGTCAGCAGCAACCGGGCGGCAGGTGCGCCTCGATTCACTTCAATCCTGATATCCGCAGACCACGTTGTTCACGGAGTGCCAGTTCGTCATGACCACCTCAACCATCATCAACGTCGGTATCGTCGGCGCCGGCAATATCGCGCGCGGGCGCCATCTTCCCTGTTTCAAGAAGCATCCAAATGTCCGCCTCGCCGCCATCTCCGATGTTGTCGTCGATCTGGCGGAATCCGCGGCACAGGAGTATGAGATCCCCGGCGTCTACACCGACTACCGCGAGATGTTCGAGAAAGAGCAGCTCGACGCAGCGGTGATCTGCACGCCGAACAAGTTCCACGCTCCGGCATCGATTGCTGCACTCGATGCTGGACTGCACGTGCTCTGTGAGAAACCAATGGCGCTCGACCCGCTCGAAGCGCGCGCCATGGTCGCAGCCGCCGAACGAAATAGAAAGATTCTCAGCATCGCATTCCACTACCGCCATATGGCGCCGGTGCGCGCTGCCCGTCGCGTCATCGATTCGGGTGAACTGGGCATGGTGTACATGGCGCGAGTCTACGCTCTTCGCCGCCGGGGCATCCCTTCATGGGGCACATTCGTGCAAAAGCATATCCAGGGTGGCGGCGCCATGATCGATTTTGGCGTCCACCTGCTCGACACCGCGCTCTGGTTGATGGGCAACCCGCAGCCGGTCGAAGTCTGTGCCAGCATCTCGCAGCACCTCGGCAAAGCGCCGAACGTCAACCCGTGGGGGCAGTGGAACTACCGCGAATTCACGGTCGAGGATCAGGCAGCCGCGTTCATCCGTTTTGCCAATGGCGCCAGCATGCTCCTCGAATGCTCCTGGGCGCTGAACATCCCTGAGAACTACGAAAATGTCTCGCTTTCGGGAACCGCCGCCGGCATGGAAGTCTTCCCGCTAAAAGTCAACAAGGCGCATCTCGACATGCTCGTGAGCTGGAAACCCGACTGGATGCCGGCTGAGCGCGACAATCCCGGTGATGTGCAGACTGCCGATTTCGTCGGCGCGATCCTCGAAGGGCGGCACCCGGTGTCACAGGCATACCAGGCGTTGCAGGTCACCGAGATTGTGGATGCGATCTACCGCAGCGCCGAAGCGGGCGCCGCTGTGCGTCTGGATGGACCGGCGTCACAGCCATCCCTTCGCTGAGTCTGTTCGTACTGAAGATAAGGTATGATATACCCACTCCGGGTATGCCGCCTGTGGGGGTTGGCGACGCTGGAGATGACGCTGTACCCTCCCGCATGCCTGTGAACCAATATGCGCCCGGCGCCGCGCGCACGTCGGTTGGCAAAGGAGTTGTCTCACATTTGGCGTCCTGGATGAAATCGGCAAAAAGCAAAGGAGAACCAGCAATCTATGACCGTCACACGCGAACGTTTCGAGCAGGGCATGACCTACGACGAGTACAAAGCGCAGATGACTCGTAACCGTGAGCGTCTGGAGGAGAATGAGCGCACTGTTGAGTTGTCGATCAATGATATTGAGTTCTTCGCCGGTCTCCCCGAACCGCTGAACGTCCTGGTGATCACTGAGGACTGGTGTGGCGACGCCATTGCCAATGTGCCGATCCTGGGGCGACTTGCCGCCGAGAGCGGCAAACTCAATCTACGCATCTTTCTGCGCGACCAGAATCCCGACCTGATGGATCAGTATTTGAATCAGGGCATTCACCGTTCAATCCCGGTGTTTGCCTTCTTCGATCAGCAGTTCCGCCCGATCGGTCATTGGATCGAGCGTCCCGCCGTTATCACCGAGATGCAGGAGAAGATGATGGCAAACCTCTATGCGACCGATCCGGCGTTTGCCGATGTGTCGCCGGGAACATCGATCGCGCTGCTGCCCGATGCCGCGCGCGCCCAACTGATGCAGGCGTTCGCTGCATTTCGCGCCGAAACCCGCCTGCTCGCCGACCGTGAGGTGGTGCGGGAACTGCGCGAGTTGATCAGCCGGGGATTGGCGCTTCCCAGGGAGGCATAGGCATGGACATCGACAGTGGACGGCATCCGCCTAAAATCAAAATCGTCTACTGTGCGTCGTGCGGCTATGAACCGCAGACGCTGGAACTCGTCTCGGCGCTGATGTACGCTTTCCACTACAACATCGCCAGCATCGAAATTATTCCCTGGCAGGATGGCGCCTTTGACGTCGCCGTGGATGGCGAACTGGTTCACTCGATGTATCGTGACGGCGGCTTTCCCGCGCCAGAAACGATCATCAGCGCAGTGCGGGAACGGTTGACCCGCTCATAGAGCGATTAACCAAATGTTGCACCATAACTGCCCGTGTTGACCTTCCTGTGGCGGACGTTGGCTGAACCTGTCGAAGCCAACGTCCGCCGCTCCACGTCCTTGATTGATCAGTGGATAGAACATGAATCGTCTGCGTTTCGCCGTCGAATCTAACGCCTGCCGCTCCGCGTCCTTAATTGTCCAGGTTCTGGTTGATCGCTCTATAAGAGGCTATCCAAACGAGCGCCACGTGAAGTGAGCCGGATAGGTGAAGGCATCGCCTTCGCCTACCCGGCTATCTTTTCTGGATAGACCTCAAACCCGCGCTGGAGCGCCGCAATGTTCAACGCCAACAATTCGCGGCGCTTCGCCATATGGCGTTCCAGCGCCCGGCAGATCTCTTCGAGCGGCAGGATCGGTTGCAGGCGCAGGAACGCCCCCAGCATCGCCATATTAAGGACGCGCTCGTCGCCGATCTCACGCGCCAGATCATTGCCCGGCACACCGACCAGCGTGATGTTGGGGCGCGTCGGTTCACGCCCGGCGAGTGAACTGTTGTAGATCAGGAGACCGCCGGTTGCAACCAGCGGTTCGTATTTATCGAGCGAAGGACGATTGAGCGCAATCACCGTCTGCGGGTTGCGCACCAGCGGCGCGCCGATTGGCGCATCAGACACGATCACCGTGCAGTGCGCCGTTCCTCCCCGCATCTCAGGACCATACGACGGCATCCAGGTCACCTGAAACCCGGCGTCCATTGCAGCATACGCCAGTAACTGCCCGGCAAACAGGGCGCCTTGACCGCCTGATCCACTAATAATGAGATCGTGATACATATGTCGCCTCGGGTTCAAGAACCGGGAACTGAGAACCGGGAACTGGAGGTCAGGGGGTAAGGGTTTGATCGCGTGCCGTAACCTGCAACCTTTCCACCTGCAACCTTTCCACGGGCGCACCGCCAGCGCGCCCCTCCCTTCAACCTTCCCACAGTCAACCTGCACCCTGCGCATCCCGGCGGCGACGTTGCATCGCAACGTCGCTGCCTGCTGTGCGCGTGGGCGCTCCCCTACAACCTCTCCGCCTCCCCACGTTCAACGTTCGCCTCACGCCTCACGCCTCTCGCCTCACACCTCACACCTCTCGCCTCACACCTCTCGCCTCACACCTCTCGCCTCACACCTCACACCTCTCGCCTCTCACCTCTCACCTCTCACCTCTCACCTCTCGCCTCACACCTCACACCTCTCACCTCTCGCCTCTCGCCTCACACCTCACACCTCTCACCTCTCGCCTCCCTTGAACTCCCCCAGTGGAAACACCGGTATCATCCGCTCTTCGACCCAGTGGAGCGCATCAACCGGCGTCATGCCCCAGTTCGTCGGGCAGGTGGAGAGCAATTCGACCAGCGCAAACCCGCGACCGTTCATCTGACACTCGAATGCAGTGCGCAGCGCCTTCTTCGCGCGGCGGATTTCCGCCGGATTGTGCAGGCTGCGACGCGCCACATACGCTGCGCCGTCCATCTGCGCCACCAGTTCACAAACCCGCACCGGATACCCTGTCCGCTGCGGATCACGACCGCCCGGCGATGAGGTGGTCACCATGCCAGGCGGCGATGTTGGCGCCATCTGCCCGCCGGTCATGCCATAGATCGCGTTGTTGATAAAAATGACCGTAATCTGTTCACCGCGCGCTGCGGCGTGCAACACTTCGCCCAATCCAATCGACGCCAGGTCGCCATCGCCCTGATACGTGAAAATGATCCGGTCAGGCAGCACCCGCTTCAGCCCGGTAGCGACCGCCGGAGCGCGCCCGTGCGCAGCGCCGACGAAGTCGCAGGCGATGTAGTTGTAGGCGAACACCGAGCATCCGACCGAGGCGACGCCAATCGTGCGCTCCAGAATGCCGAGTTCTTCCAGCGCCTCCGCCGTCAATCGGTGGGCGATGCCGTGGGTGCAGCCAGGGCAATAATGCGTATGCGCCGCTGTCAACCCCGTCGGACGTTCGTACACACACTCTTCGGCAATCATCGCCGCACCTCCGCGTTGAGTATGCGCGCACCGTTCGTTGTGACGCGCGTATCGCGCATTGCCTGTTCGATCGCCCGCAGCACCTCGTCCGGCAGCATTTCGACGCCACCCAACCGACCGTAGAAGCGTACCGGCGCGCGACCGGCGACGGCGAGCCGCACATCCTCGACCATCTGACCGGCATTCATTTCGACGGCCAGGAACGCGCGCGCGCGCGGCGCCAGGTGTGCCAGGGCATGCATTGGGAACGGGGAAAGGGTGATCGGACGGAACAAACCGACCGCCATGCCGCGCGCGCGCGCGGCTTCGACCGCATTCTGCGCCACGCGCGCCGCGCTGCCGAAGGCGACGACGATCAGATCGGCGTCTTCCAGGTACAGCCCGGCGAAACGCTGCTCGCGTTCGGCGATGATGGCGAGTTTCTTTTGCAGGTTCAGGTTGTGCCGTTCCAGCGCCTCGGGTTGGAGGTAGAGCGATGTGATAATGCGCTGCGGACGCCCTTCCGCGCCATCCACAGCCCATTCCGGCGTCGCTGAGACGTTCTGGCGGAACGACGGCAATTCGGCAGGTTCCATCATCTGCCCCAGATTGCCATCGATCAGCAGAATGACCAGCATGCGGTACTGTTCGGCCAGATCGAACGCCAGCCCGGTCAGATCAATCGCTTCCTGAACCGTCGCCGGCGCCAGCGTCAGCGGACGGAAGTCGCCGTGCCCGGCTGAACGGGTCATCTGAAAATAATCCGATTGACATGCGGCGATGTTCCCCAATCCGGGACCGCCGCGCATCACATCCACCACTACAGCCGGCAGTTCTGCGCCGGCGATGTAACTCAATCCTTCCTGCATCAGGCTGATGCCCGGACCGGACGACGAGGTCATGACGCGCTTGCCAGCGCAGGCTGCCCCATAGACCATGTTGATGGCAGCGACTTCACTCTCCGCCTGCACGAACGCCCGACTCAGCTCAGGCATGCGCCGCGCCAGATATTCGAGCAGTTCGGTCTGCGGTGTGATCGGATATCCGAAATAGGCATCGAGACCGGCACGGATCGCCGCCTCAGCAATTGCCTCATTGCCTTTCAGAAGTTCTCGCGCCATTGCGATCTCCTCTTTCATGCTGGTTGAATTACGATGCTGCTTCCAGTGCGCACACGCCGCCAGCTGAAACACTGGCTTTGACGGAGAATGTGCGATAGACCGTGATTGCCGCTTCCGGGCATACCAGAGCGCAAATGGTGCATCCGGTGCATTTGCCGTCGGGATCGCGCAACTGCGCGGGATGATGACCGGCGGCATTGAGCGAGGCCGCCAGATGCACAACGCCTTTTGGACAAAACGCGACACACAATCCGCATCCTTTGCAGCGTTCCGTATCCACAATGATGCGTCCCCGAACCATCTCGACCTCCGATCAATAAATGAACTCGTGAATATCGTAAGTGGCGATCCGTGGACCGGACGACCCAAAATGCAATCCCGCCACAATCGCCCGGTGTTGTGCTCGAAGTTCGGCATCGTCGAGCGGTCGAATGCCCGCTTCCGCAATCTGTATCCTGTACGGCGCGTGTGCGTGTTCGACGAGCGTGCTGAAATACACAATATCTTCCTCATCGAGCGACAGCCGGTTGAGCAACGCGACCGTGTCGGCGACATGCCCGGCAGCGAAGCGGTCGCCACCCAACCCGACGAGCACGATCAGGCTCACCGCGATACCTGCCTGTTTCAGCGTCGCGACCGTCTCTGCAACGTCGGCAGCGCTCGATGGCTTCTGCACGAATTCGAGCAGCGGATCGTGCCCGCTCTCCAGTCCGATGCTGACCCGCTTCAATCCCAGCGCACCCAGACGGGCATACTCCTCCACGCTCTTTTTCCTGCCGGTAAAAGCGTCCAGGAAGGCATAGATCGGCAACCGGCCAATCTCTTCACGCGCCATTTCGATGAATATTTCCAGGCGTCTGGTCGGTGCAGCGAGTGCATTCGCCTCACCCAGGAAGATCGACCGCCGCATGAGGAGCGAATCGCCGAAAAACGCGCGCACTGCTTGCACATGCGTGCGAAATTCATCGGGCGACTTGATGCGAAAACGCCGATCACGGTAAAAGTCGCAGAAGGTGCAGGTATTGAACGAACATCCCTCAGTCGCCTGAAGCACAACCGCCATATACTGATCTGGCGGCAGAATGCCGACCGGATCGTACACCCGGCTGAAGGTCGCACAATCTGCGCGGTGTGCTGTTGCGTCGAACCGCGCTGCACGTTCGAGCATCTCGAGCGCGCCGACCAATGCGCCGTTTGCGCCGACGCGCGCCGACGCTTCGACTGCCAGCGCATCACGCAACGCCGCCATCCGCGCCGCTGCCCCATCAATCAGGTCGAGCGCCTCGGCATCACTCAGGCGACGCCGGAGCAGTGCGCCGTCTACGCGGCGCTTTTCCAGCACCTGACCATTCAACCCGCGCCGGTATGTGCGACCATCGCGGGTCAGCGCCCACAACCGACCGCCGCGATCATAGGTGAATACCTCGCGCGTATCGAACATAACGCTGATAGCGCCTGGCTTGACGCTGATCGTCACCTGTTCGTTACGGATTGTGCGATGAATCACCATTGCTGAAACACCTGGGCGGATGCCCGGAGACATCCGCCCGATCATCCCCCTTATGACGGGGTCAGCGTAAGAACCGGCACAGTCACAATCATCAGCGCCAGCGCCGGACGATGTGTCTCAGTCCGGTTCATGGAACGCTCCTCTCCTGACGTTCTTTGTTTCAGAGGTGGTAGTATTGGGGCGCATGGTTTATCATAGGAGACCTGTGAGGCTATTGCGGAAAAGAAGTGTGCACCACAAAGTTAAGGATGCGCTACTCTTGCCAAAACATGCTATACTGCGGCGCGTGTATTCCAGCAGGAGCGTTCCATGCGTATCTTCAAGGCCAAAGCGCCGATGCGGATCGGCTTTTTCGGCGGCGGCACGGATGTCAGTCCGTATGCCGAGGAATATGGCGGCAAGGTGCTCAACTGTACGATCGATAAATATGTGCGTTGCATGCTGCGCCCCAGCAAAGAACCGGGGATCATTATCCGCTCGCTCGACCTGGAAGAGGTCAGCCGGAAAACCACCGGGCATTGGGATGGGCGGCTCGATCTGCCGCAGGCGGTGCTCGACGCCGCTATGCCGCCTTCTGAAGGGGTCGAGGTGATCATGTTCTCCGATGTGCCGCCTGGTTCCGGGCTTGGCTCATCATCGGCGCTGGTCGTCAGCATGCTGAAGTTGATCGGCGCTGCCTATCAGATCAATCTCGACCCGCATACACTGGCAGAACTCGCCTACCGGATCGAGCGCGTCGATCTGGGTATCCCCGGCGGGCGGCAGGATCAGTATGCGGCGGCGTTCGGCGGCATGTGCGTCTATCACTTCGGCAAAGGGCGCGTGATCGTCGAGCCGGTGCTGAACGATCCGACTGCGCTCCTCGAACTGGAGAGCTGCCTGCTCCTCGGCTATATCGGCAGCCGCAAGTTGCTCACGCAACACCTGGTTGACGATCAGGTGCGTCGCTTGAAGGAGGGCGACACGCTCCGCTACCACGATGAGACCAAAGCCTTCGTCGATGAAGCGGTTCGTCTATTGCGTGGCTTGCAGATCGCCGACTTCGGCAGGCTGCTGCACGATGCATGGGAGGTGAAGAAAGCCTTCTCGCCGTACATCGCCCCTCCCGAGGTCGAAGACATCTATGCGCTGGCGCGTCGTCACGGCGCGTGGGGCGGCAAGATCACCGGCGCCGGCGGCGGCGGTTTCATGGTCTTCGCCTGCCCATTCGACCGGCGGCTCGAACTCGAGCGGGTGTTGATCGAAGCCGGGGTGCAGATCCGCCACTTCTCGTTTACCACCCAGGGCGTGCATGCCTGGTCGGTCGAGGTGGAGGATCGGTCGCTGCATCGCTTACCCACGTGATGCCTGCTCGGTACAGATGACCGTCACCCACGCCGACGATGTGGTTGCGGGAGGGGGTCCGGCGGCGCGTGTGGCTGCGGGGGCGCTGTACCAACTGCACAGGTGACGGTCATCTCTGTACCGGTCATCTCTGCGCGCGTGGGAGAGATGGTTGCTCTGCATGGCGCCGCTGGGGCGATTCCCGGTCAGCTCTGCGTGCGTGGGAGGGATCCCGGCGGCGCGTGTGGCTGCGGGGGCGCTGTCCCAACCGCACAGGTGATGGTCATCTCTGGGCTGACCGTCACCCACGCCGACGATGTGGTTGCGGGAGGGGGTCCGGCGGCGCGTGTGGCTGCGGGGGCGCTGTCCCAACCGCACAGGTGACGGTCATCTCTGCGCGCGGCTGTGGTATCATGGCTTTTATGGATCTCTCACTCGCCATCGCTTCCGAAGTTCAGGCGGCGCTCGATGCCGGGCGACCGGTTGTCGCCCTGGAGAGCACGGTCATCTCTCACGGGTTGCCGTACCCGCACAATCTGGAACTCGCACGCGCCATGGAGCAGGACGTGCGCCATGGCGGCGCGGTCCCGGCAACCGTCGGTGTTGTCGCGGGTGTGCCGACCGTCGGCATGGATGCTGCGGCAATCGAGCGATTTGCCCAAACTGACCCGCAGCCTCGTCCGTCAAAAGTGTCGCGGCGCGACCTCGGGTATGTGATCGCGTCAGGCGGCGATGGGGCGACAACTGTTGCCGCAACAATGGTGCTGGCACATCTGGCAGGGGTGCAGGTGTTCGCCACCGGCGGGATCGGTGGCGTCCATCGCGGCGCGCGTGAGAGTTGGGATGTGTCTGCCGATCTGATGGAACTGACGCGCACGCCGGTGCTGGTGGTGTGCGCCGGAGCGAAGGCGATCCTCGACCTGCCGGCAACGCTGGAGTATCTCGAAACCGGCGGTGTACCGGTTCTTGGCTGGCAAACGGATGAATTTCCGGCCTTCTACAGCGCCGCGAGCGGGCTGCCGGCAGCGCTGGCGCCGGATGCGTCGTTCGTTGCGCGCGTGTGGCGCACTCATCGTGCGCTTGGCGGCGCCGGTATGCTGTTGGCCGTGCCGCCGCCTGCTGAGTACGCTTTGGATCGTACCGTGGCAGAGGCGGCGATTGAGTGTGCGCTGCGTCGTGCGACGGAAGAAGGGGTCCATGGTCCGGCGGTGACGCCGTTTCTCCTGGCGGCGCTCGCGCGCGAAACCGGGGGCGAAAGTGTGCGCGCTAACGTTGCGTTGCTGCGTCGGAATGCACAAGTGGCTGCGCAGGTAGCGGCGGCAATCGCAGGTGTCGTATGACGACGCTTTCTTCAACCAAAGACACCCTACCCAATCTGTACGATCTGTCGCTGGCGGACATGGAACGCCTGCTGGCTGATTGGGCACAGCCCGCCTACCGCGCGCGGCAGATCTTTCGCCAGTTGTACGTGAACCTGGCTGATACGCCGCTGACGATGACCGACCTGCCGCTGACGCTGCGGGAACGGCTGGCTGCCGAAACTCGTCTTGAACCGCTGACGCCGGAGCAGGTTCAGACAGCGGACAACGGGCTGACGCGCAAGGCGCTGTTTCGACTGCCCGGCGATGCACTGGTTGAGAGCGTCCTCATGATCTACCCCGACCGCGCCACCGTCTGCGTTTCGACGCAGGCCGGCTGTGGAATGGGATGCGTGTTCTGCGCTACAGGCGCACTCGGTTTGCTGCGCAATCTATCATCCGGCGAAATCGTTGCCCAGGTCGTCTGGGCAGCACGCGAGATGCGTCGCTTCGCTGCCGGTCGTCAGCCTGCACCGGCGAATCCGCCGGCGGATGATGCCTGGTGGACGCCTGATGACCTGGAGAGCGACGCGCCATCTGTTCCACAGTCCAGTTCCGCCTCCCGACTGACGAACATCGTCTTTATGGGCATGGGCGAGCCATTTGCGAACTATGACCGCTGGTGGCGCGCGGTCGAGATCATCCACGATCCACGCGGTTTGAACATAGGCGCACGCAGCATGACCGTCTCGACGGTCGGGTTGGTTCCGGGCATTCGCCGCCTAGCGACGGAGACGCTGCCGATCAACCTTGCCATTTCGCTCCATGCCCCCGACGATGACTTGCGCAGCGCGATGATGCCGGTCAACCGCCGGTATCCGCTCGCGGCGCTGCTCGATGCCACGCGCGACTATCTGGCGGCAACCGGACGGCGGGTGTCATTTGAGTATGTGCTCCTTCAGGGGAAGAACGATGAACCGGAGCATGCAGCAAAACTGGCGGCGCTGTTGCGCGGTGAGGCAGGACCGGCTGGATTGCCGTTGCATCTGGTGCACGTCAACCTCATCCCGTGGAATCCGGTGCCGGGCATGCCGCTGGGTCGGTCGGAGCGCCGTCACGTGTTGACCTTCCAGCGCATCCTTCATGAGCGTGGCATCGCCTGCACTGTGCGCGTCGAACGCGGCGTGGCGATCGCCGCCGCCTGTGGTCAACTGGCAGGGGGTGTCGCACGTTGAAAACAGTGTTGCACGTTCCAACTCACACAAAGGCACAAAGGCGCAAAGGCGAGGGTTGGAGGTTGAAGGTGGCATGTGGTTCGCAGCGGACGCCAGGGCGCTGCTGGCGAACGCCCTCGCTGAGCAAGTGAAAGACCCGCCGGGGCTGCTGACGCCACTGCGCGGTCATGCGTCCACGACACGCCTGCCGGTGCGTGTTGACCGTTGCGCCTGGCACAGCAAACACTCGAACATCTTGCCCGACTGACTGCGCTTTAGTATCAGTGCTCATAGGAAGATCATATGAGACAATCTCGTGACCAGCGTTGGCTTCGACAGGCTCAGCCAACGCCAACCGCGTCACAGGTGCAAGTGTGTTCGTTCGGATGGAGATCGATCTTCCTATCAGTGCTCAGTTCTTGGTGCTCAGTTCTTGGTTCTCAGTTCTCAGTTCTCGTCCTATGCATCCATCCAATCTCTTTCTCCTCCGACCCGACATGACCTTCCTCAACCACGGCAGTTTCGGCGCGTGTCCCCGTCCGGTGTTCGAGGCATACCAGCAGTGGCAACGCACCCTCGAAGAACAGCCGGTCGAGTTCCTCGGGCGACGGCTCAACGGGCTGCTAGCGGACGCGCGAGCGCGCCTAGCGGCGTTCATCGGCGCTGCGGCGGAGGATGTCGTGTTCGTGCCCAACGTCACCTACGCGATGAACATCGTCGCCCGATCCATCGATCTGCAACCCGGCGACGAAGTATTGGGCACTACCCACGAGTATGGCGCTGTCGAGCGCGCCTGGCGCTATGTCTGCGAACAGCGCGGCGCGGTCTATATTCCACAGCCGGTTCCGCTGCCCGTCACAAGCGCCGACGTCATTGTCGAGCAGATCTGGAGCGGCGTGACCGAACGCACGAGAGTGATCACGCTCAGCCACATCACCTCGCCGACGGCGATCATCATGCCGATTGAGGCGATCTGTCAGCGCGCGCGCGCAGCAGACATCATCACGGTCATCGACGGCGCTCACGCGCTCGGACAGATCGATCTGGATATGCAGGCGACAGGCGCCGATTTCTACGGCGGCAACTGTCACAAATGGCTGTGCGCGCCCAAAGGCGCCGGCTTCCTGTATGCCCGCCCTGAGCGACAGGCAATGCTGGAGCCGCTGATCGTCAGTTGGGGATGGCAGCCGCGTCGTCCAATGCGTTCGAGCTTCCTGGCGTACCCGGAAGGCGCATCGTTTCGCGACTACTACGAGTGGATGGGCACCGACGACCCCTCGGCATTCCTTGGCGTTCCGGCGGCGATTGACTTTCAGAACGCCAACGACTGGGGAACAGTGCGACGTGCATGCCATGAACTGCTTGCCGACGCCTCACAGCGCATCGCTGCGCTCACCGGGCTTGCGCCGCTCACCCCCGATGGCATCGAGTGGTGGGTGCAGATGCGCGCGCTCCCGCTGCCGCCGTGCGATCCCAAACAGGTGCAGGCGCGCCTCTGGAACGAATTTCATATCGAAGTGCCATGCTTCGAGTGGGAGGGCATACCCCTCATTCGCGTCTCGATCCAGGCGTACAACACGCCAGCCGACATCGACCGATTGCTGGAGGGGTTGCGCCATATCCTGAGCGATACGGTACAGGAGCAGGCAGGATAGATTCGCTCACCCCTGTGTCGTCTCGGTCATCTGCTCCAGATCGCTGAGCAATGCATCGAAATGATCCATTGCCGCCTGAATCGGCGCAGGTGAGAGCATATCGACCCCGGCATCGCGCAGCAGATCGATGGATGGACGCGACGACCCACTGCGCAGGAAGCGCAGGTACCGCTCGATTGCCGGGCGCCCCTCGCTAACAATGCGCTTGTGCAGCGCCAGCGCCGCCGAAAGCCCCGTCGCGTACTGGTAGACATAGAAATTATAGTAGAAGTGCGGAATCCGCGCCCACTCCAACGCAATCTGTTCGTCGAGCGTCACTTCCGCGCCGTGGTAGCGCATCACAAGATCGCGGTAGATCATGCTGAACAGTTCAGTGGTCAGCGGCTCGTCCGCCTCCGCACGGCGATGGATCTCGAGTTCAAACTCGGCGAACATCGTCTGGCGGAAGAGGGTTGTACGGATGTCCTCCAGTTGCTCGACGATCAGATAGCGCCGCAGGGTCGGATCATCGCGTGTCTGTAGCAGATAGTCGGTCAACAGCGCCTCGTTGAGCGTGGACGCGACCTCAGCGACGAAAATGGTGTAATCGCCATAGACGTAAGGCTGCGTCTTGCGCGTGAAGTAGGAATGCATCGCATGCCCGAGTTCGTGCGCCAGCGTAAACACATCGTTCAGGCGATCCTGATAATTGAGCAGCATGAACGGCGCTGTCGTATAAGCGCCATCGCTGTACGCCCCACTGCGCTTGCCGACATTCTCGTAGACATCGATCCAGCGGCTGCTGAACGCCTCTGCGATGGCAGCGCCATACTCCTCGCCAAGCGGCGCGAACGCCGCGCGCACCAGACGTTCCCCTTCTGCATACGGAACCGCAACATCGGCTTCGGGAACCAGCGGCGCATACAGGTCGTAGAAGTGCAGTTCGTCCAATCCCATCATCCGCCGGCGCAACCGGAGATAGCGGTGGAGACGCGACAGATTGGCGTTGACCGTCGCAATCAGGTTGTGGTAGACCTCGACCGGAATGTCAGTCGGGGTCAGTGCGGCTTCCAGTGACGACGAATAATGACGCACGCGAGCATTCAGTACGTGGGTGCGCACCTGAGCGGCAAGCGACGCGCCGAGCGTGTTGCGAATCCCCTGGAAGACGCTGTAGTAACCAGTGAACGCATCACGGCGCACCCGCCGGTCGGGGCTGCGCAAAAAACGCAGGTAGCGCCCATGCGACAGTTGTACCGGCTGCCCCTGTTCGTCCTCAATCGTCGGGAAACTCAGGTCGGCATTCGTCAGCACCTCGAAAATCTCGCCCGGCGCGCGCGTGATGTCGCTAAACTGCGCCAGGATCGCCTCGACTTCAGCTGAGCGCACATGGGCGCGCTGGCGCAGCAGTTGATCCAGTGCATACTCATACACCGCCAGATCGGGATGTTCCCGCAGCCAGGCGCGGATCTGCGCCTCGGGCGCGGAAAGTATCTCCGGGTCGATGAACGCCAGCGCGGCGCTCACCTTTGCCGCCAGCGTCCCTGCACGTTCGGCGAGCGCCTGCCCGACCGGATCGGTCGTGTCGCTGTCGAAGCGCCGATTGGCGTAGACGTAGACCTGCCAGAGACGCATCGACGCCTGATCGCGCAGACGCAGCGCCGCCAGCAGATCATCGGCGCTGCGGGCAACACGACCCTGGAGGGCGGCAACATCGCCGAGCATCCCCTCGATGGCGGCGACATCCTGCTCCCAGGCGGCATCGTCCGGGTATATGGTTGTGAGATCCCAGCGGTACGGTTCGGGAATCTCGTCACGGCGCGGGATCTGCTGCATTTCGGTCACGGCGCCAACTCCTGTCCTCTGTTCACATTCGAATAATCAGTTCAAACAATCGTCTCCGGTAGGTTGCACTATCGACTTTCGCCCACACCCGCGAGAAGCCGGTGAGCAGCCGGTCGTGGGCTGCATCGAGCGCCGCAAGATACTCCTGCGCGCCAAGGTCATCGGTCAGCCTAAGAGCGCGTATGTGTTCGCGGGCGACGACCGCATCCTGGAGATTGCCGAGCAGTTCTTGCAGATCCATGAGGGGACCAAGCGCCTGGTCAACGCCAGGTCCGAGCGCATCGGCGAAGAACTCCAGGGTGTAGCGCAGGCGTTTGCCGGCGATACGCGCCATATGGCGCACTTCGTCCGGTGCGCCGTCGAGCACGGCGTCGAAGGCGCGCCACTGCTCATAGCGTCGCCAGATGGCGCTGCCGGCAAAGTCGCGCACCCGCGTCGGCGCGCCGGTTTCATTCTGATCGACGACGCCGGCGCCGGGAGTGGTGAGGAAAGTTGCGAATTGACAAAGAAAACGCTCAAAACGCTTCGATTCCAGATCGGCGATCAGGCGCGCGCGGGCTGGCGCACGCGCTGACTCAACGGCGGTGACGAGCGGTTCCATGATCGACCGGCGGTCTTCCGGCAGTTGATCGCGGAAGACGCGCACCGACTCCAGGAACACATCATAATCGCGCACAACGCCGAGTGAACGCGCAACGCGCCGCAACCCGCGCCGCAACTCCCGCAGAAGGTCAGCGTCGAAGATCCCCTCGACAACCTGAAGCGACGCGCGCAGACGCCGGGTCGCCACACGCGCATCGTGAACATCCTCGGCGTCTTCGTCCTTTTCAATGGCGTCGATGCGGGCAAGCAGGCGGTCAAACGTGCGGCGCAACATCCGGCGCGCCCCTTCCGCCAGCGGCTCGCCTCCTTGCAATCCGTCGGCGAGTTTCAGCATGGTGAACGCCGGATCGAGCGGTTCGACCGGCAGCGGAAGCAACGCGTCGTGTTCCACAACGGCGCAGGTGATCGGACCGAGGTGATCGCGCCAGAGATCGCTGCGTGCATTAATCCGTTCCAGCACATCATCGTTTCCGGATGCCAGGGTCAGCGCAACTGAACCATTCGCGTGAACGACCGCCAGCCTGCCGATGCTCTGCTCCGCCAGCGCAGCAGCCAGGCGCAGAATTGCGCCGAGGCGCAACGCCGCCTTCTGTTCACCGTCCCTCAGACGGATAAACGCCGGATCACGGCGCGGGCGCGCTTTCGCGCGCGCCATGCCCGGCAACGCGGCGGCAAGCGCCTGCTGATCGGCGTCCAGGTCGTCGATGCGGGTTGAGAGGAGCATATCGCGCGCCGCGCGCTCTGGCGCTTCGACACCGGCGGCAAGCGCAGCATCGTAGCAGGCCGCAGCCAGCCCCAGCAATCGGCGATGCACCGGCAAAAACGCACCAGTTGGCGCCGCGCGATCCAGCAATGTCAATGCCAGCGGACGAACGTTCAGCCGTTCAGTTGCCACAATCATCGCAGTGCTCTCTCTTTGCTGATTGATAGCCTCTTCCAGCCCGGAGTGCAAAACCGCTTCATCGAGCAGCGCCAGACCACGCGCCAGTTTGCTCAGATTGTCGGGTTGCAGCGGGAACTCCTGCTGCAACAATGCACCAAGCGCATCGAGGTCGTCGCGCACGCCTTCGGGCAGCAATTCGACCTCCAACTCGTAGAACATTTGCTCGCGCCCACCAGCATAGATGACTCCTTCATCGAGCGCGATTTCGGCGACCTGCCGCGAACCTCGCCAGACGCGCACAGGGCGGCGCAGGGTTTCGATCGTCAGCACTGGTTGCAGTGGCGCGCCGCCTGCCAGTGCAAACGCGCGGTCGCGCACATCGCCGGGGGGCCAGTGCTGCGGATCGTCGCTTTCGACGGTCATCTCCCACTCAGGGCGCTGGTGAAGCCCATCGCGCGACCGGGTTTCGCCTTTCAGGGTCGCAATTCGGGTACGACCGACGGTGCGCACGCGCAACCCGTAGCGCTGCGCCCGCAACCGGAAATCGGGTGTGTCGTAGTAGGTATTGTGCTGGTGTTCGCCGTCTCCCGCTGGCTTCAATTGAAAATCGCCGAGTGTTATCGGGCGCGCCAGTGCTCGAAAGATCGCTGGATCATCGACGCGAAATTTCAGTTCGATTTCGACCGGGTCGATGCGTTGCTGATCCATAGGCATTCGTCACGCAAATGTATGTGGTATAGAACTATTCTCATCAGTATACCATACCATGATGTTTGGGGCAGGCGCCGCTTGTGTGGCGCCTGAATGGTACAGCGGCAGCCTGGCGCATCGTCCGATGCCGTACCCTGAGCCTGTCGAAGGGCTCAACGTCGGGCTGGGGGCACGAAGGGCGTGCACGCATCCTCCCCCGGCGTGTTCGGATGTCCGGGCCAGCCCCGCGTTAGCGGGGCTTCGTGCACGCCCGCGCGGGCTCTGTCAATGCGCGCCGTCGCCCCGATCGCGCTGCGTGATCGTGTATCTTATGGTATACTTATACGTGGTTTGAAAGAAGTGAACGACAGGCTGCGCCGGCCTGTTCGCGATTAGATGCAAGGAGTTGTCTCGTGGCGCTGGAAAAAGACGAAAAGACGTCAATTATCGCTGATTATCAGGTGCATAGCAGCGACACCGGCTCGCCGCAGGTGCAGGTGGCGTTGCTGACCGAACGCATTAACGGCTTGATCGAGCATCTGAAGGTGCATCCGCACGATCACCACTCGCGGCGCGGGCTGCTGAAACTGGTCGGTCGCCGCCGCCGCCTATTGGCGTATCTCTCAAGCAAAGACAAAGATGCATATCGGAAGTTGATCGACAGTCTGGGGTTGCGTCGCTAGCATGGTATCAGGGGTGCGCGCGTTGTTCGATCAGTGTGCCGTCATGGGGCGTGGCGCGGGAGCGCTGCATCTCCTGGTCTCTGGAGGGCGCCGGGTTCGCGGATGCGGCATCGCCTGTCGTACACTCCGCGAAAACCCATAGTGAGTGTGTGAGCCTGGGGTGTGCGCCTCAGGCTCGCCTTTATTGGACGTAAGATCTGGGGCTGTCAGGAATTGGAGCTTGGGGCCGAATAACGTTCGACCACAGTCTCCAGTGCCTGACGCCCCGCATTGGACCGGGCAACGGTCCGCATGCAAGGAAGGATTATGGCAGAACGTCAGATTCATTCGGTGAGTATGGAAGTCGCCGGCCGTACCCTTACCCTGGAAACGGGGCGATTCGCTGAGCAGGCGAATGGCGCAGTGGTTGTGCGGTGCGGCGACACGATGCTGCTGGCAACGGCGGTGGCATCGAAGGAACCGCGCGCTGATGCGGATTTCTTTCCGTTGACGGTTGACTATGAAGAAAAAATGTACGCCGCAGGCAAGATTCCCGGCAGTTTCTTCAAACGCGAAGGGAAGCCTACCGAAGGCGCCATCCTGACAGCACGTCTCACCGATCGTCCGCTGCGCCCGCTCTTCCCCGAGGGCTATCGCAATGAGGTGCAGATCATCGTCACCACCTTTTCAATCGATATGGTCAACGATCCCGCGCCGCTGGCAATTATTGCTGCGTCAGCAGCGCTGGCGATCTCCGACATTCCGTTTCTCGGTCCGGTCGGCGCAGTACAGGTCGGGTATATCGATGGCAAACTCCACATCAATCCGCCAATGTCCGATATGGCAAGGAGCGACCTCGATCTAGTGGTGGCCGGCACGAAGGACGCGGTGCTGATGGTCGAGGCGGGGGCAAAGGAACTATCCGAAGAGGTGATGCTCGAGGCGGTTATTCAGGGGCACCAGGTATGCAAGCAAATCTGCGATCTGCAAAACGAACTGGTGAAACTGGCAGGTCGCCCGAAGAAGGAGTTTGTTCCGCCGCCGGTCGATACATCGCTCGAAGAGGCGATCCAGCAGTGGCTGGGGAACCGGTTGTACGAGGCGATCACCGATGCGAACAAAATGGTGCGCGATGAGCGGACTGAGGCGCTCAAGCGCGAGGTGATCGCCCATTTCACCGCCGATGAGCCGGAAGAAGAACTCGAGGCGCGTAGCGCCGCCGTTTCAGCCGCCTTCGAAAACATCCTGTACGAAGAGGTACGGCGCATGATCCTCGAACGCGGCGAGCGTGTCGATGGGCGTGGTCCGAAAGATATTCGCCCGATCTCGGTTGAGGTGGGCCTGATCCCGCGCGTGCACGGGTCAGGTCTGTTTACCCGCGGTCAGACGCAGGTGCTGACGCTGGCAACGCTCGGTTCACCCGCCGAGGAGCAGCGCCTCGATGATCTGGGCATCGAAACGACCAAGCGGTATATCCATCACTACAACTTCCCGCCGTTCAGCACGGGTGAGATCCGGCGCCTCGGCTCGCCGCGCCGCCGTGATATTGGTCACGGCGCGCTGGCGGAGCGATCGTTGCTCGCAGTGCTGCCGCCCAAAGAAGAGTTCCCGTACACCATGCGCCTGGTATCCGAAACCCTCTCGTCGAACGGCTCCTCGTCGATGGCATCGGTCTGTGGATCGTCGCTGGCGCTCATGGATGCCGGCGTGCCGATCAAAGCGCCAGTCGCCGGGATTGCGATGGGGCTGATTACCGGCAAAGACGGGCGCTGGCGCGTGCTGACCGATATTCAGGGCCTCGAAGACCACCTGGGCGATATGGATTTCAAGGTCGCCGGCACAGCGCAGGGGGTCACCGGCTTGCAGATGGATATCAAGACCACCGGCGTCACGTATGAGATTATGCGCGAGGCGTTTGCCCAGGCGCGGGAGGGGCGTCTGTATGTCCTCGATAAGATGAATGCCGTGATCAGCGAGCCGCGCAAGGAATTGTCACCGTATGCGCCGCGCATCATTACGCTCCAGATCAACCCGGAGAAGATCGGTGCGCTCATCGGTCCTGGCGGTAAGACGATCCGTAGTATTACCGAGTCCACTGGCGCACAGATCGATATCGAGGAAGACGGGCGGGTGTATATCTCAACGGCTGACGCCGCCGCTGCGCAACAGGCAGTGGCGATGGTCGAGGCGCTAACGCGCGAGATTAAGGTCGGCGATATCTTCCTCGGCAAGGTGGTGCGGATCATGCCGTTCGGCGCGTTCGTCAACCTGGCGCCCGGCAAAGACGGCATGGTTCACGTCTCTGAACTCGATGTCCAGCGGGTCGAAAATGTTGAGGACGTGATTAAGATGGGTGACGAGATCAACGTCATGGTCATCGGCATCGAGCCTGGCACCGGCAAGGTGAGCCTGTCGCGGCGCGCGCTGCTGACTGGCGAGACGGCGGAGGATCGTCGGTCCGCCGGGGCGGGGCGCGGTCTGCGTGATGGCGGCGGGCGCAGCAGCGGCGATCGCGGCGGCGACCGGAGTCCGCGCAGCGATGATCGTCCGCGCCCGCGCCGGAGGTAAGCGATACACGCCGGTGACAGTCGTTCGACCCGGTTGTCGTTCTGTGGAGCGATGCAGCAGTTGCGTCGCTCCTTTTCGTTGCGTGCGGAAGGATAACGGTGCATGACCTGGGTCTCCTGGTTGACCGTGGCGATTGTGGCGGTCACGATCGCGGGTATTGCCGTCGGGCGCTGGCCCTGGGTGCGTGCTGACCGCGCGACTATCGCGGTGGTCGGCGCGGCGGCGCTGCTGGCGTGCGGCGCTCTGACACTCGAAGAGGCGTTTGCGGCGCTCGACCTCGATACCCTGTTGCTCCTCTTCAGTATGATGGTGCTCAACGGGCAACTCTACAACGCCGGTTTCTTCGGGGTTGTGGCGCAGCGCGTGGTGCGGGTGGCGCATTCGCCGCGCGGCCTGCTGGCGCTTATCATTGGGACGTCGGGCGTGCTCTCGGCGCTCTTTCTGAATGATACGATTGCGCTCATGCTCACGCCGCTCGTGCTCGATACCACGCGCGCGCTGCGGCGCAACCCGATCCCCTATCTGATCGGTCTGGCGACGAGCGCCAATATCGGCTCGACGGCGACGATTACCGGCAACCCGCAGAACATGATCATTGGCAATGCGTCGGGCATTTCCTATGCCGCATTTGCCGCCGCGCTCGCACCGACAGCGCTCATCGGCATGGCGATCTGCTGGCTGGTGATTGTGCTGGTCTATCCTCGGGAATTTCGCCGCGAGCGCTTTGAGACGCCGGAGGTCGGGCGGATGCGGGTCTATCGTCCGCTGCTGCGCAAGGTTGCCGTTGTGGCGCCGGTGATGCTGGCGCTGATGATTGCAGGCGTTCCTGTGGCGCTCGCGGCGTTTCTGGCAGCGGCGGCGCTGCTCGCTACACGACGGTTGCGCCCGGAACGGATCTGGAAAACGGTGGACTGGACTCTGCTCGTCTTCTTTGCCGGCCTCTTCGTCGTTACCAGTAGCCTCCAGGCGCAGGGCGTGACCGAGCGACTGTTTGCCGCGACCGCGCCATGGATTGGCGGGGATCTCGTGATGTTCGGCGTCGTCACTGCCATCCTTTCAAACCTGATCAGCAATGTGCCGGCAGTGCTGGTGCTGCAACATCTGATTCCCGCCCTGGCGCAGCCGGAACGTGGCTGGCTCATGCTGGCAGCGGCTTCGACTCTGGCGGGCAATCTGACGTTGATCGGCTCGGTCGCCAACCTGATCGTGGCGGAACTCGCGGCGCGCTGGGGGGTGCAGTTGACATTCGGCGCCTACCTGCGCGCCGGTGTGCCGATCACGGTGCTGACCCTGCTGGTCGCATTTGTGCTGGTTTAAGTCACACCAGCCGGGGTATGACGAAGATATCGATGATCATCGAGATCATCGTCAACCCGTGGAGCGCAACCGGCGCCCACACACTGCGGGTTTTCAGCGCCAGATACCCGCCAGCAATCCCAATCGGCAGCCCCATCGCCGCCATCATCGCGCGTTCGACCATGCCCACCGGCGCAACGGCGAAGTGGTTTAGCGCGTAGGCGGCAGTGGTCAACAGCACCGCCAGATGGCGGTTGAATCCGGCATCGCACAGCCCTGAAAGGATGACGCCGCGCCAGAGGAACTCCTCTGCCAGCACCAGCAGCGGAAAGAGCAACACCAGGCGCATGCCGATCAGGATCTCTTCCATCTGCGCCATGGGCGCGCCGCCTGCGCGGTAGTACATATAGGTGTTGATATTGTCGATCACCAGCAGCGCCAGACCAATGCCGCCACCCCACGCCAGCGCTCGCCGTAGCCCGCGGCGCGTCACCCACATCGCCTCCCACAGGCCATCACGCATCCCCAGCAGCAGGGTCACGCCGATGGCGCCAAGGACGTAGAGAAAGAGCGCGGGCCATTCCGCCAGCGGCGTAAAATGCCCGATGAGACCGGCGATCCAGACCGATCCCGCCAGTGCAAAACCAGACACAAGCCGCTGGCGCGCCGATGATCGTGGTGAGATAGCGGACATCTGCGGACTTAACGTGTGGTTCATGTTCCCTCCTTTTGGCGACGCTCATTCAGGCAAGACGCCGCCTTCATGCCTGTCACCTTCATTTGAACCACAGAGACACAGAGCGCGCAGAGCGGTGCGCCTCGCCCCATCCCACGTTGAACGTGCAACGTGCAACGTTCCCTCCTGCGACCTTCCCACCTGCCATTGTACTCGAACCACAGAGACCCTCGAGGTCGAGCCAGGCGCCGCCAGCGAACAAGAACTATTCCGCTGAGCAGCGGCGGAGGCCTCACAGGTCGGGCGCGTCCTTCACCCTCCCACGTTCAACGTTCAACTGTGGTCCACACCCGCAGTCCCATCCGGCTGAGGTAGATTGGGATTGGCTGGAAGAGCGGGCTGAGTCGGCGGATGTCGCGCAGCAACGCGCGATTGGCGCTGGCGTCGGGACCGCACAGGAGGGTCAGCGAACCGCCTTCGCCACCGGCGCCATTGACCTTCCATCCGAGCGCGCCGTGTTCACGGGCGAGCGCGATCACCGCCCCGGCGTCGGCATTGACGAGCGCCGGGTGCAATGCGCGCTGTGCGTCAGTGTTGTCGATCATGGCCCGACCGAGCGCCGCGAAATCACCGGCGTACAGCGCATCGCGGGCGCGCACGGCGCAGCGGCGCAGCGCATCGAGGCGGGGGGAAGCGTCACCTTCACGTTCGAGTGCCGCAATGACCTGCTCGTGGACTGCCGAGGAACTGTGGGTGCGACCAAGAAAGATCAGCGCCAGGCGGCGCTCCAGTTCCCACCAGATCGCATCGGGAACGCGGATCTGCGAGACGGTGGCATAGGGGTACTGGAACATCTCGATGAAATTGATCCCGCCGTATGCCGAGCAGAGTTGATCCTGGATGCCGCTCTGCAACCCCAACCGCTGCGTTTCGACCCGATGCGCGGCGTAAGCGACTTCGTGCGGCGTCATCCTGCCAGGGGTCAGCGCATCGAGCGCGCCGATCAGCGCAACCGTGACGGCGGCGGAAGTGCCGGTGGACGCTCCTGCCGGAACATCGGAAAAAATCGTAATCTCCAGCGCCACGTCATCTGGCAGCGGCGCCTCGTTGATCGCGGCTTCCAGAAGCGGATGCCGCGCATGATCGATGCTGCCCGGCATCACCACATAGCGCTCGCCATAATTTTCTGCGTGGAGCGTCACCTGATGCTCGCGGCTGGAGCGAGGAAACACCGCCGCCTGCACCTCGACATACGGATAGACGCCGATGTTGAAAATCGCGCCATGCCCGGCAAACCACGTGTCGGTCCAGCCGCCAAGATCACAGATGCGGATAGGCGCCACGCTGTTGATGATCAGGTCAGGCTTTGCGGCAGATGAAGATGTACTCATGCTTGAACACATAGAACCCGCCAACCAGCGCGCGATAGCGCCAGAGTTCTTTCTGACTGCGCTTGCCGGTCGTCTGCTCGAAATTCTTCACCACAACGCTTTTGAGCGTGAATCCGTGGCGCAGGACTGCCTGCATCCCCAGAAATCCGAGCGGGATCCACTCGCCATTGGCGTATTTGTCGCCGAGCACCAGCGCCAGGTAGCGTCCGTGGTCGAGCACGTCCGTGACACGCGCCACCGCCTCCTCCAGACGAACGAGAAAGGTATCGACCGACGGCGCATTCGCCAGGTCGCGCCGGTCTTCACTGAAGCGAATGATGTCGTGATAGGGGGGGTGCAAAATGGCGAGTTGCGCCGAGCGGAAGCCGTAGCGTTCCAGCGTTGCGCGCCAGTCGAAGGTGGTGCTATCGCCGACTTCGAGCGCGCACAGTGCATGACGCCGGTCTGGTTCGCTTGCCAGCGTCGCGCGCGTCTGTTCGGCAACTGCCGGGTTCAGTTCCACGCCGATGGCGGGGCGTCCCAGGCGGCGCGCTTCGATCAGGGTCGTGCCGGAACCGGCGAACGGATCGATGACCAGATCGCCGCGGCGGGTATAGCGCCGCATCAACTGATACGGAATCTGCGGCACGAAATTGCCCCAGAACCCGGCGTGATGCGCGCCGCTGGCGTCACGTCGGTCGAACAGCCACAAACTATCGGTCAGAATGTCGTCGTATTCCTTCCAGCGGTTGAGGTCGATGTCGTTGATCGCGCCGGTGCGCGACTCGCACGCGGCGCGCACCAGTCGGTCAAGGTAGTAGCGGGCGCGTTCGAGGGTGAATGCCGCGGCAATCTGATCAAACGCCTCACGCAATCGCCGTTTGCTGAAGATCGTCACATCTTCGTCGGCGGCGGTGCGCAGTGCGCCTGCCGGATCATCGATCTGGCGCCAGAGCAGGTCGAGTGCGCTGCGCAGATCGCCGACCGAGGGCGATTCGCGCAGTCGGTATAGCGCATTCGTGAATGGTGTACGCGCCAGGCGTAGCAGGTCATCGGGAACGGCGTTCTCCACAGGTGGACGAGCCGGAAGAAGCGGGCGTGCCATGAATATTTACACTCACAGGGCAAAAAGCGGTTTCAAGAGCAGTATAACACGCCAGTTGCGTAAAATGCAAGAGGGTTGCATGATTCTGTGTCAAGAATCATGTAATCTTCTTGCATTTGCTCTCCACCCGCTCGCCTTGTCGTCTTGATGAACCACAGAAGCACAGAGGGCACAGAGAAGAACGCCAGACCTCATTTCCCATGCGCACGCCTTCACCCCTGTTCGGGCGCCCACGAGGGGCGCCCCTACCACCTTCCGACGCGCAACATGCAACGACAACTTTCCCTCGCCCCCTCTCGCCTCTCGCCCCTCACCTCGTGCCCCTCGCCGCTCGCCCCTCGCCTCGTGCCCCTCGCCTCTCGCCCCTCACCTCGTGCCCCTCGCCTCTCGCCCCTCGCCTCTCGCCCCTCACCTCGTGCCCCTCGCCTCGTGCCTTCGCTTCACTTTCCCATCTTCAACTTTCACATGGAAATCGAGCCTTTCCGAAAGCCGGTTTTGCCGATCAGGGCATTGACCAGCACCGGCCTGCCCTGAGCCGCCGTCTGGCGCGCCTGCTGCAATGTCTCTTCCGCCAGTTCCGGGTCGTCGAGGCGATAGCCGACAGCGCCGAAGCCGCCCGCCACGCGGTCGTAGTCGCTATACGCCAGCGTGGTTGCCACGTCGTCGTGCAGCATCTCCACCTGCTCACGCGCAATCTGCGTCCACCCGGCATCATTCCCTACCACCGCAACCAGCGGAACATTGTGGCGCACGAAGGTGTCGAACTCGGCAAGGCTGTAGCCAGCCGACCCATCGCCGTAGAGGAGCCAGACATCCGCGTCGGGCTGGCACAGTTTTGCGCCGAGCGCGAACCCCGCCCCGACGCCCAGCGTACCGAACGGTCCCGGATCGAGCCAGCTCAACGGGCGCGGCGGACGCACAATGTACGATGCCGTTGCCACGAAGTCGCCGCCATCAGCCACCACGATGCTCCGGTCGGAGAGCGCTTCGTTGATGAGCCGACAGAGATGAACAGGATTGACATAAGCAGTCGGTTCGGTAGCCTGACGCACGATCTCAGCCTCACGTTCCGCGTCGCGCTGACGTAAACGCTCAATCCACTCCTTCCAGTGCTCGCCGGGCAGCATCCGCTCCGTCAGCATGCGCACGAACTGCGCCGGGTCTCCCGGAACAGCAATATCGGGACGCCGGTTGAGAGTCAGGTCGGCACGGCTGCGGTTGGCGGCGATAAGCGTGGCGCGGCGCGCGATATGATTGCCGTAGTCGAGGCGGAAGTCACACGGAACGCCCGCAAGAATGACGAGATCGGCTTCGCGCAGCGCCTCACGCCGCCGGTGCCGCATCTGGAACGGATGGTGTGCGCCAAGCAACCCGCGCGCCATGCCGGAAAGATAGGTTGGGACGCCAAGCCGGGTGATAGCGGCTGCCAGGTCATCGACCGAGGCGGTATCGAGCGTCGCCTGGCTTCCCACCAGCAGCAGCGGACGCCGCGCCTGCACCAGACGGATCACCGCTGCGCGCACTGCGCGATCTTCCGG
The DNA here is from genome assembly GCA_937935075.1 of uncultured Roseiflexus sp. Classification (GTDB taxonomy): domain Bacteria; phylum Chloroflexota; class Chloroflexia; order Chloroflexales; family Roseiflexaceae; genus Roseiflexus. The sequence goes on from CALGYB010000056.1 coordinate 48,101, forward strand.
TTCAGGGATATCGAACGGGCGCGGGGTTACAGCCGGTTGATCCTGTGCGCCGGCGAATAACCGGTTCACCCACCAGTCGAGGTAGCGCTGAACGACCCACTGCGCCGGGGAGCGCCCCTTGCGCTTCAGACCGTACCACTGACGCACCAGTTGCTCATCGTACAGAAGATCGACCGGCAGTTCAACGAATACCGGACCGGGCACACCATTGCGCGCCTGGTAGAACGCCTCCTCCAGCGCCGGAACAATGTCGCGCACACGCCCGACCGACCGGCGCCACTTCGTGATCGACTGCATCAGCGCCATCTGGTCGATATCTTGCAGCGCGCCTCGTCCACGCAGGGCCGTCGCCGCCGCGCCACCGATCAGCACCAGTGGCGACTGCGCCATCTGCGCATTCTTGATCGCCGTGATGGTGTTGGTCACGCCAGGACCGGCGGTGACCACGGCAACGCCGGGAACGCCGGTCAGCCGCGCTACGGCGTCGGCGGCGAACACTGCGGTCGCCTCGTGGCGCGTGTCGATCACGCGAATGCCGCGTTGACGGCAGCCCACCAAAATGGGCGCGATATGCCCGCCGGTCAGGGTGAAAACAAAGCGCACGCCATGCGCCTGAAGCGCCTGTGCTACATGATCGCCGCCATGCATACGGTCTCCTTCGACTGCACAGAGAATGCACAAACTCTGCCGTAACTGACTGTAGTATACTGCATGTCACACCGCGTCATACAACGCGGAGGATCGGCAACATGGCATACCATACGAAGCAGGAGGACACCATCATGACAGTGCAGTCGGCAACCGAAACCATCACCGTCGATGGCGGCGCAGTGGTTGAGCAACTTCGAGAACGGATCACTGAAAGCAACGTCCATCGGATCGTCATCAAGCAGGGATTTCAACCAATCGCATCCTTTTCGGCACTCGGCGGCATGCTGTCATCGGCAGTGCAATCGGCGATCAATACCCTGGCAGCCGCGCTTGGTCATTGCACGATCGAAATCGAGCGGATAACGCCGGAGACATTTTCGCGCGACCCCGAACTCGATACGACGAACATCCCCTGGGTTGGCGTCGTGCCGGTCCCTGAAGGCGTTCACTGATCGCCAGGGGTTTCTCTGTCGGGTAGGGCGCCTTTGAGATGACATCGAGATCGTGCGACGGTCGTCGTGCGGAGAGGCGCATCATCCGGCAGTGTGGATAGGAGGGGGCATGCCTGCGCATGCTCCCTCCGTGTTGGGGGCGGGTCTGAGACCCGCCCCTACCGGTTTCGGTGGTGGGGGCGGGTCGGAGAGGCGCCCGTGCGGATTCGGTGGTGGGGTCGGGTCGGAGAGGCGCCCGTGCGGGTTCGGTGGTGGGGGCGGGTCGGAGAGGCGCCCCAACGTGCGTTTCACAGATAACCACAGAGAATTGTCGTTTCTCCCCTGTTTTCTGCTGCTGCCCTGATAATATATGTGGGGAATGTTGCAAAGAATGACTCATCTCCGCCCTTTCTGGTATCCGGTATGAGACGCGCAGGCGTCATTGAGCAAGAATGGCGGCAGTCCTATGCATGCAGTCGTTGCTATCAAGCAGGTGCCCGACACCTCGAATGTGCGTATTGATCCTGAAACGGGCACCCTGATCCGCGAGGGGGTCCCTGCCATCGTCAACCCCTACGACATCCACGCTGTTGAGGCAGCGGTGCAACTCAAAGAACGACTCGGCGGCGGTCAGGTGACGGTCATCACAATGGGTCCGCCGAAAGCGGCGGAAGCGCTCCTTGAATGTGTCGAGCAGGGCGCGGATCGCGCGATCCTGATCAGTGATCGCAAGTTTGGCGGCGCCGACACCCTGGCGACCTCGTATGTGCTGGCTCATACCATCGAGGCGATCAATGCCGAACTGCCGGTTGACATCATTTTCTTCGGCAAACAGGCAATCGACGGCGATACGGCGCAGGTTGGTCCTGGCGTGGCGACTCGCCTGAATATCCCGCTGATCACGTATGCGGTGGCGATTGAAGAGTTCGACCTAGCGGCTCGCAGAGCAGTGGTGCACCGCCGTGTCGAGCAGGGCATCGAGGTGTTGGAAACGACACTGCCAGTGTTGTTGACAGTCGAGAAGGAGATTGCGCCGGTGCGTCATGCGCCGCTGCCGCGCCTGATTGCTGCGGCGCGCTATCAGCCCGAGACGTGGACGGCCACATCCCCGGTCCTCTTCGATCCGCAGCAGATCGGTTTGAAAGGCTCGCCGACCGTGGTAGGCAAAGCGTATACTCCGCCGCCACGCTCAGGGGGTGACGTGCTCTCGGTTGCCGACCTGGGTCTGGATGCTGTGGTGGCGCGAGCAATGGCGGTAATCGGGCAGGCGCACGTGCGCGATTTGCAACCTGTAACCGGAGTAGTGTCATGAACGCTGAACAGCCAACCATTCCGCGCATCTGGGTATTCGTCGAACAACAGGAACGCCAGGTGCATCCGGTCTCGTGGGAATTGCTCGGCGCGGCGAAACGGCTGTCGGCGGATCTGCCGGGCAGTGTGGTCGAGGCGGTGCTGCCGGGGCATCAGGTTGCCGATCTGGCGCCACAGGCGTTTCAGTATGGCGCAGCGCGCGTCTACCTGATCGACAATCCGGTGCTGGAGATCTACCGCAACCTGCCGTATGCCGTCGCCGTCAGCCAGCTGGTGAAGGAGTATCACCCGGAGATCTTCCTGATCGGCGCGACGACGCTGGGGCGCGACCTGGCAGGCTCGATTGCCACGCGCGTCAGCACCGGTTTGACCGCCGACTGCACCGAACTCTCGATTGATCCTGCCAACCACATCCTGGCAGCCACCCGCCCAACGTTCGGCGGCAACCTGATGGCCACAATCCTCTGCCGTCGCCACCGACCACAGATGGCAACCGTTCGTCCGCGCGTGCTGCCGATGCCGGAGCCTGTACCCGACGCGACCGGCGAGGTGGTCACCGTTGCATTCGATATGCGCGAGGACGATGTGCCGGTCAAACGGTTGCGGTTGATCCGCGCCGAGGAGCAACCCAACATCGAGTACGCCGAAGTGATCGTCGCTGGCGGTCGTGGCATGGGAGGACCGGAGGGATTCGCGCTGTTGCAGGAACTGGCGGACGCGCTCGGCGGCATGGTCGCAGCCAGCCGTCCGGTGGTAGACGCCGGATGGATGGACGCCAGCCGGCAAGTGGGACAGACGGGCAAAACGGTGCGGCCCAAACTCTACATTGCGGCGGGCATCTCCGGCGCAGTGCAGCATCGGGTCGGTATGAGCGGCGCTGATGTCATCCTGGCGATCAACACCGATCCAAACGCACCGATTTTCCAGATTGCCACGATGGGGATTGTGGGCGATCTGTATGAGGTGATCCCCGCGTTGATACGTCAGGTGAAAGGACAGTCGCATGACGGACAGGCTCACCTTTGATGCCATCGTCGTCGGCGCCGGTCCGGCGGGCGTGGCAGCGGCGCTGACGATGGCGCACGGCGGGTTGAATGTCATTATCATTGAACGCGGCCGCTTCGCCGGCGCCAAGAACCTCTTCGGCGGAGTGTTCTACACCCACGCACTGGCGGATGTCCTGCCCGATTACTGGGAACGCAAGCCGCCATTCGAGCGCCCGGTCACCGAGCAGGGGTACTGGATGCTCTCGCCGGACAGCGCCATTCGTGTGATGCACAAGAGCGAACGGTATCTGAAAGAACCGGCGGATGCCTACACCGTGCTGCGTGCGCGATTCGACCCGTGGTTTGCCGAGCAGGCGGTTGCAGCCGGCGCGCTGCTCATCACCCGCACGACCGTCACCCGGTTGCTGAAGGACGAACGTGGGCGCGTGATCGGCGTTGATACGGATCGTCCCGATGGCTGCGTCTATGCGCCGGTTGTCATTATTGCTGAGGGGGTTAACAACCTGCTCACGCAGCAGGCGGGATTAATTGCATCGGACCTGCCGCCAAAGTATGTCGCACTGGCAGTCAAAGAGTACATCAACCTGCCGGCGAAGGAGTTGCAGACGCGCTTCGGCTTGAGCGGTCCACGCGAGGGTGTCGCCATCGACGTGTTTGGCGACGTGACACTCGGATTGCCGGGCACCGGTTTCATCTACACCGATCAGTCAGGCATTTCCATTGGCGTCGGCATGCTGCTCGACGAGTTCGTCACCCACCGGTTGCGCCCCTATGAAGTGCTGGAGCGCTTCAAAAACCATCCGGTCGTGCGCCCGTACCTGGAAGGGGGCGAGGTGCGCGAATATGGGGCACATCTGATTCCGGAGATGGGATACGACCGCATGCCGAAACTGGCGAGCGATGGGGTCATGGTAGCAGGCGACGCTGCCGGGATGGTAGACGCGCTCCATCGCGAAGGGACAAACCTGGCGATCACAGCGGGCAAGATGGCGGGCGAGACAGCGCTGGCGGCGCACCAGGCGGGCGATTTTTCGGCAGCGTTCCTGAGCCGCTACCGGCGCAGCCTGGAAGCCAGTTTCGTGTTGAAGGACATGAAACAGTACCGGCGCATGACCGATTTTCTCGAAAGTTCACCCCAGTTTATGGGCACCTACGTCAACCTGTTGAACGAAGCGGCGTTGCGCTACTTCACAGCGCACGGCATTCCCAAGCGCACCATGGAGCACGACATCCTCAAGATGGTGCGCGAACGCCGCTCGTTCACCGGCGTCGCCTGGGATATGCTGAAATTAATGCGTGCAATGAGAGGGTAAGCCATGAGCAATCGAACCAATGGCCAGACGGCGCCTGTCGCCGACGTTGACCTGCCGCGTGTGAACATCGACGATCTGATTGTTTGTCTGAAATACTACGTCGATGAGGAGAACGCCCACATCCGCATCAAGAACCCGGAGATCTGCGCAGCGTGCGATCCCAAGCCGTGTCTGGCATTCTGCCCGGCGCATGTCTTCGAGACCGATCGCCACGGACGGATGATGGTCGGCTACCAGGCGTGCATCGAATGTGGCAGTTGCCGGGTTGCCTGCCCGTTCCGCAATGTGGATTGGCATCTGCCGCGTGGCGGGCATGGGGTGGCGTATAAGTACGGGTGATGCCTGGTGCTGTGTGCGCGCCACCGGCGTGGGGTGGGTTATCGGCGTGGGGGTGCGGGTCATCGGCGCGTGGGCGGGTCACAGACCCGCCCCGATGTTTGCGCGTGGGGGCGGGTCATTGGCGTGGGGGCGGGTCACCGGCGTGGGGGTGCGGGTCTGTGACCCGCCCCCACGTGTGACCTTCGCACGTTCAATTGATCAACTCCGCAATCTCCTGCACGAGATGGCGCAGGCGCACCGGTTTGCTCAGGTATACATTGGCGCCGGCCTCCAGGCTGCGTTCACGATCACCAGGCATTGCCAGTGCTGTCAGCGCAATGACTGGGATATTGCCGGTGGCAATGTTCTGGCGAAGACGGCGCACAATCTCCAGTCCATCCATCCCTTCGCGCAACCGCAGATCGATAATCGCCAGGTCTGGTAATGCCTGCCGTACCACTACCAGCGCTTCCTCGCCGGAAACCGCATGCGTGACTCGATAGCCGCAGCGCTGGAGATAATCGCTGACAATCGCACTACCGGTTGTATCGTCGTCAATCAGCAGAATGTGCTCGTCGTGCCCCGTAACCGGCAGATCATCCGCAGCCGGGATGATGCGTGTCGGAAAGGCAGTATCGGCATCCCGTTCGGTCAACAGCGTTTCCCACTGCTGATATTCACGGGTCCATGGCAGTGTGATGGTAAAGCGGCTCCCTTTCCCCGGTTCACTCACCAGTGACACACTGCCGCCGTGGAGTTCCGCCAGGCGCGCAACCATCACCAGCCCCAAGCCGCTGCCTGCTTGGTCGCGCTGATACTCATTCTGAATCTGGGAGAAAGGTTGAAACAGACGGGGCATATCTTCAGCGGCGATGCCAATGCCGGTGTCCCAGACCGTGATGTGCACAATCTCGTTCTCTGGTTCGCCTTGCATGTCGAGTCCAATCTCGCCGCCTGGCGGTGTGAACTTGACTGCGTTCGATAGCAGATTGATCAGCGCTTGGCGCAACCGGCGTTCATCAGCGTGAAGCGCTTCAACGCGCGGATCGAGATTGATGTGCACCCGCTGGTTTTTGCGCAGCGCCAGTTCGTTGACCATGCGCATGCTTGACTGGCAGACCTGATGTGCCGCAACCAGGCGCGGCTCCAGATCGAAGCGTCCTGCCTCGATCTTCGCCAGATCGAGAAGATCGTTGATCACTGCCAGCAAGTGACGACCGCTTTCTTCGATGCGGTTCAGCATTTCCATCTGTTCAGCATTGAGCGACCCGACGATCTGTGCGCGCAAGAGTTCTGCCAGACCAAGGATTGCAGAGAGCGGCGTGCGCACCTCGTGGCTGATTCCGGCGAGAAATTCGTCTTTCAGACGATTTGCGCGCCGGAGTTCGGCGTTGGTGCGCGCCAGTTCGATATTCTGCTGACTCAACCGCTCCTTGAGTAGACGCAGTTCATTCCGTTGTTGCACATACGCCTGTTCGGTGAAGCTCTGATCGGTGGTGTCGGTGACGGTCTGCACCAGTCCATCGATTCGACCGTGGGCATTAATGTGCGGTATCGTCAGCAGGCGCAGATAGCGTACATCCCCATTCACCGTGCGGTTCACATGGGGCAGATGGAAACGACTGACATTGCCTGCCAGGATGTTGTTCAGGATGTCTTCGTTGCCGATCAGTTCGGGAAGCAGGTCGAAGAGCGCATCGCCAATCTGCGGCGGTTGGTCGTCAAACAGGCGCTGGTATCCCCCGATGGATCGAATGCGAAAGGAACGATCAACCACCAGATACGCACAGCGATGCTCGCTACTGAGCATGTCGATCAAACAGGCAATGTCTACAATGGGTGAGGCGTCTTCCATAGTTTACGGCGTTGTAGTTGGTGTAATCACGTCAGGCGGCACCGGTTTGAGCAGACTAACCCAACGCGCCGGGACCCACCCGATCAGTTCGACCTGCGGATTCTGCGGCAGCGCCACCCGCACCCGATACCAGTCGCGCCACTGCGCCAGCACCTCGACGGGCGCGCCGAGCGGCGCAACGATGCTGGTGCGTGTACTGGCTTCGTCGGGTGTGCTGTACAGGTACACATTTCCTATCATAACACCATTAAACGGCGAAGGCGTCGCAGTTGGCGTACTGGTGGCGGTAGGAGTGCTGGTGGCGGTAGGAGTGCTGGTGGCGGTAGGAGTACTGGTGGCGGTAGGAGTGCTGGTGGCGGTAGGAGTGCTGGTGGCGGTAGGAGTGCTGGTCGCAGTCGGCGTGGTGGTTGGCGTGGGTGAGACGGTGGGGATCGCCCCGACGACCGGCGGCGTCATGAGCATTGCCAGGCGTGTTTCGACACGCCAGATCCATGCGCCGCAGAGAAACAGCGGCGTCAGCGCAAACAACCCCAGCATAATCACAATCGCGCGCTGGAATGTCGAGAGCCGTCGTGGAGCGTTATCGTCCTGCTGGGGAACCAGATATTGCCGCAGAGTCTGGCGCGCTTCCTGGATCAATCGGGTATCGGTGCCGTCGAAGGCGCGGAGCCGCTCGTAGCGATGTTCGTGCACGGCAAACAGCGTCTCTCGCAGGCGGTCGCGGAAGTCTGCTGGTTCCACACCACTGATCACTACCGCGAGGTACGCAGCGCTCCCGGTTTCGAGGATGATCTGGCGCGACTCATAGGCAATCGCGCCAAGTTCCCCGCTTTCTTCGCGTCCGAAGGCTTCCTGGGCGAAGTCGCGGATTGCCGTCAACATTCCGCTGACCATATCACGATCCGGGCGTTCCGGGCCGGCGGAATAGTGACAGATCAGCACCCCCGACTCGCGCTGGATCAGGAAGATCTCGTGAATGGCAAAGGGAAGGATGTCGCGCAGGGCGTACTCGCCGTGCGACACCCCCTGCAAGCGCGCCTGCCAATAGCGCGGATTGAGCATGACCGACGTGCTCTGGCGAACCCGCTCATCGATCGACTGTGCCAGATTCCGCACTGCTTCCGCGACGGCGCGCGCAATCATCTGCCCCACAACCGGGTAGAGCGCATCGATGATGTCTTCCCGCGCCTGATAGACCTGATGACGAATGGCTTCGCCGATGACAGGCGCGATGGCGCGTGCGATTTCGTCGCCAGACTGATTGATCTGTTCCGCCAGAATGTCGGCGATGACCGGACTGATGCGATCGACCAGAGCTTCAGGCTTCAACAAAACCCGGCGCAACTCTTCGAGTTGTCGGTTCGTATCTGGCGCCTTAACCATGCCCGATCAGTCCTTCGAGGTGTGCAAACCTTCGAGTAGATCGGTCACAGTGCTGCCGGTTTCGAGACGCGCCGCAAGTTCGATCAGCATGCTGGCAAGCGCCTTACGGTCAGTCTTCTGGTACTCAAGGCGGTCGGCAATCCGGCGCAGTTCGGCGCGCAACTCGTCTTCCGTGTGGCGAATCTCGCGGCGGAGCGCCTGAGCGCGCTGCTCGATCTGATCGCGTACATCGACCATCCCGGCTCGCACCGAGCGTAGTTCCGACTCTTGCGACGTCTGCATCTTACGCAAGTCGAGAACGGTCTCGCCGGTTGCTTTGAGTTGATCGTCGTGCTGGCGCACCTGCGTGGCAATCTGCTGCATGAGCGCCTCACGGCTACGCTGGCGGTCGCTCTCACGGCGGGCATCGTCGGTCAGTCTGCGGGTGTCGAGTTCCAGCATTTCGAGGCGGCGCGCCATTGTTTTTTCGAGATCGCCAAGGCGTTCGCGCGTTTCGAGCAGATCATTGCCGATGCGCTGAACCTCGCGGCGCAGATCGGCGAAGCGTCGCTCATATTCCTCGATCTGCGCGCCAAAGAGAATCTCGCGCAGACGATCGACTTCCGCCTGTTGCAACCGCTGACGCAGCGGGTCAGGACCGAGAATAATCTGGCGTACACGCTCCAGATCTTCCTGAACCTCCTGATCGGCCTCGTTGTGTTCGTTGTGCGGGTAATGATTGATCGTATCGTTCTGAGTCATACTACTCTCTCTTTCCCGATAATCGATTGACCAAGCGCCCGAAAGGCGTCTTCGACGCCTTCGCCGGTTTTGGCGCTGGTGAAGAACAGTTGAGCGTCGAGTGCAGCGGCAATTTCGTCGAGTTGTGCGTCTGTCACGGCACGTTCACTTCGCAGATCGATCTTGTTCGCCATCATGATCAGGGGAACGCCCGGGTTGACCGAATGAAACTCCGTCGCATACCGTATGAGCGAGGTAACGGTTTCAGAGCGAGTCACGTCGCATACCAGCGCTGCACCACGCGATCCCCGATAATAAGACCGCACAACTGCGGTAAAAGGTTCGCCGCCGGCGGTATCCCAGATCAGCAGGGTCAGCGTTAATGAGTCCGATGTCTGAAGCACTTTACGACTGACCCGGATGCCAATCGTGCTGAGATACGACTCGTTGAAGCGACTCTCAGTAAACCGGCGAATCAGGCTGGTTTTTCCGACGGCGAAGTCTCCGATCAGGCATATCTTTGCTATCTTGTTCATAGACATTGAAAGAATAAGGAAAGCGGACTCCAGTTGCATTCCCTTGCTCTCATACCCGGAGAGCGTTATGCTATGATAGTACCTGGTGAGACTCAGGCTTCTAAAAGGGTTCACAGACCACACGCGCCAGGGCTGCTGGTGTTTACGGTTCGGTCTTGCAAGACCTTCGCGTTACAGACCATGCGCGCAAGTGCTGTAGTTGCTATCTTAGCGCATTTGCTTCACTTGATCAATGGCATGTCGGGTCTGTGTCCGTCCCAATGTATAATAGCATGTAACATAGATCATAACGGCATATCTTCAATAAAATGACATCTTTGCAAAGTTTTGTGTCGTCGATGCTGCCCGGTAATCTGATGATGCAGGCGCAGGTTCCGGGATGAACGTCACGAGTACCATTCTGGTCGCCGACGATGATCCGGGCGCTCGGCTCGTGCTGCAACGATTGCTCACCCGCGAAGGGCATCGTGTGCTTATGGCGCAGAACGGGGCCGAGGCGCTGCGTCAGTCAATAGAGTATACGCCGGATCTGCTCCTGCTCGATGTATTGATGCCCGAACTCGACGGTTTCGAGGTGTGTCGGCAGTTGCGCACTCATGCGCGGTTGCGCGAGATTCCCATTCTCCTGATTACGTCGCTTGGCGATCAGCAGTCGCGGGTGCAGGGATTGAGCGTAGGCGCTGATGGGTTCATTACCAAGCCGTTCGATATGGCGGAATTGCTGGCGCATGTGCGCACTATCACCCGTCTCAACCGCTATCGCCGTTTGCTGGCTGAACAGGAGCGGTTCCAGCGATTGATCGAACTTTCTCCAGAAGGTATTGCCATTATCAATGAAGAAAACCGTTTGTTGTTGGTGAACCCTGCACTCATTACTCTGCTCGAGGCGCCATCCGCCGAACATCTCCTGGGCGACACGCTCCTCAACTATCTGCACATTGCTGCACTGGATCGCTATCAGGCAGGCGTGAAAGCGCTCATGCAGGATGAGCAGCAGGTCTTACGCATCGAACTCGACCTGATCAGCGTCAAAGGTCGCGCCATTCCCGCCGAACTCAGTCTGGGGCAATTTCGCGACCAGAGCGGCGCTTTCGCTCAGGTGATCATCCGGGATATTTCGCAACGGAAACGTGCCGAGTCGCAGATCTCGCGCCAGATCAGCCGGTTGACCAGCCTCCATACCATTGGCGTAGCGATTACCGCAAGCCTTGAATTGCAGGCGACGTTATCGATCCTGCTGGATCGTCTGATTGAGGAACTCCACGCTGATGCTGCGAGTGTTCTGCTGTTCAACGCACGCACGACGATGCTCGAAACGGCGTGCAGTCGGGGGTTGCCGCCCGATCTCACCGATACGACGATCTGTACGGAAGAAGGGCTGGCCGGGATGGCCTTTCGCTCACGTCAAACGGTCTCACTCGCAACCTTTCCTGCCGAGCTGTTGATCAGCCCGCGTGATCGGATGTTGGCTGCCGGGTTCGCCACGTACTTTGCCGTGCCGTTGCAGACGCGCAGCGAGATTAAGGGTGTGCTCGAAATCTTGCAGCGCGCCTCGTTTACGCCTGATGAGCACTGGTGGACGTTTCTCGAAGCGCTGGCGATGCAGGCGGCGATTGCCATCGATACATCGACGCTGTTCGAAGAACTGCAACGCACGCTTGCAGAATTGAAACAATCCTACGATGCGACCATTGCCGGCTGGTCGCGCGCGCTGGATTTGCGCGATCACGAAACCGAAGGGCACAGTGAACGCGTAACCGAGTTGACGCTGCGGCTGGCGCGCTGGATGGGCTTGCCCGAAAGTCAGATCGATCACATTCGGCGCGGTGCGCTCCTCCACGATATCGGTAAGATGGGCGTGCCCGATGATATTCTGCTCAAACCAGGACCGCTCAGCGTCGATGAATGGGCGATCATGCGCCAGCATCCGGTCTATGCGTTTCGCTGGCTCTCTGCCATCCCCTTTTTGCAGCCTGCGCTCGATATTCCCTATGCACATCACGAACGCTGGGATGGCAGCGGCTATCCGCGTGGGTTGCGCGGCGAGCAGATTCCCCTGGCTGCACGCATCTTTGCGGTCGTGGATGTGTGGGATGCGCTCCGCTCCGACCGACCATACCGTTTAGCCTGGACGGAAGAACAGACAATCGCGTATCTTCGCTCGCTGAGCGGCACGCATTTCGATCCGCAGGTGGTGACCGCGTTTCTCGATATGATCGGGTGGGGAAGCAGGGAGTAGGAGTGGGGAGCAGGCGCACGGCAGCGCCCTGCCTGCAACCTTCCCGATGCTGGCCTTCCACCTTTCCGCCTTCCAACCCTGGGCAACGATGCAGTGCGCAATGACCAGACACAACCTCATGCCGCGCCTCGGGCAACGCCCTCACCCCCGCCGCCGTGCGACCGTCAGCATGATGTCGCTGCTCGCCACGAACGGGTCGAGGTCATACGAACCGTAGACTGCCTCGACGACAAATCCGGCGCGTTCCAGCAGGTGCTCGAGTTCGTAGCGGTAGAACCAGCGTAATGTCATGGGATGCACAGTGCGACGCACGCCGCCATTCTCGTCGAGTTCGTCGTACACAAACGTGACATCATTGATCTGCTGCGCCATGTCTGCCCGCTGTGCGACGAACTTGCACACGAGGACGCCATCATCGAGGCGAAAGGTGCGATCCAGCGCCAGTTCTCCACTGCAGTCGGCGAGATTGCGTGCGTGCGGGTTGAACACATCGATGGCCAGCAACCCGTCAGGATCAAGGGCGCTGCGGATGTGGTCGAGCGCCGTCAGTTGATCCTTCGTCGTCGTCAGGTGCATGAAACTGTTGAGCGCCACGATGGCCAGATGGTAGGGTCCGGGAGGCAAGGCGGATCGCACATCCTGATGGTGCAGGGTCACGCGCGGAGCGACTCCGGCGGCGGCAACGCGCATCCGCGCTCGTTCGATCATGGCTGCCGACGAGTCAATGCCTGCAACCCGGAAGCCTGCCTGCGCCAGCGGGACAACCAGACGCCCACTGCCGCACATGACGTCAAGGACGCGCCCGCCAGCGCGGCGCGCCAGTTCGCGGTAGAAGGGGAGATCATCGACAAAGCCGCTGTGATCGGCGTCATAAAACCGGGCGATGGCATCGTACTCGCTCATACTGCTACGGTACAACGCCGAACACGTACAGAGCAATCCCCACCAGCGCGATCAGTCCGGCAATGCCGATGATGACGCCAAGCGGACTGATGACCGGATCAAAGTGAGGTGCAGGAGGGAGCATCTGCTGGTCGGGCAATGACATCCGGCGGATCTGCAAGTCGTGCCATTCCAGATCGGGCGCTGACGATGGGAATGGTGAACGCACCGATTGCGGCAGGCTCGGAGCATCGTGGTAGGTCGATGGCTGGTACGACGATGGGAATGGCGAGCGTGCCGATTGTGGCAGGCTCGGAGCATCGTCATACCTCGAAGGTTGATAGGTCGAAGGAAATGGCGAGCGCATCGACCGGGGCTGTGACGCCGGACGGTCAACGGTGGAGCTGCTTTCGCTCCGACGGTTGATGCCGCGAATGATCGACACCAGCGCCCCCAGAATGACCAGCCCCAAAATGATGAATGGGAGCAGGTTTGGAGGGATGGGTACTGTGCCGCCAAGCGCGTTCCGCAATGTGTTGAGCAGCGGACCGCCGGCGATCACCGCAAAGAAGATGAGCCAGCCGATGATCGATCCCCAGTTGATCTGCGGTTGTCGTCGATGTTCGTCCATACACCTGTATTGTACACCACTCCAGGTGTTTGTGGGTTAGGGGATGTGAGAACCGAGAACTGAGAACTGAGAACCAAGAACCAAGAACTGAGAACCAAGAACCAAGAACTGAGAACCAAGAACCGAGAACCGGGAACCGGGAACCAGGGATCGGGAATTGGCATGTTCAACGGGTAAGATGCAACATGTACCCTCTTCAACCTGTAACCTTCCCACGTTCAATGTTCAACCCCTGCCCGCCTTCATTGTCTCTTGCAAACTGGAGTGCGCCGTGATCATCGTGCTGGACGACCAGGAGCAGCCCTTCGCGCAGCGAGATAAAGCCCGGCGGGTCGATTAAGATGTTGCTGACGCCGCGCGCGCGCTCGAAGTGCAGAGTGGCATCTTCAAGCGCATAGAACAGCCCACGGGTTGTAACCCCGCAGACAGTCGGCGTCAGCGGCAGGAGCGACAGTGTATCACCGCGTTGACCTTCGAGCGTCGCCTGGTCGCGCACGAGAAATAGGCGCTGCCGTTCATCGATCAGGCGCACCTGGCGCCCTTGCAGTTCTGGCATCGCCAGCATGGTAATATTGGCAAAGGTATGATCCCAGCGCCCGCCGAGGGCGCCAAGGATGTCGATACGTGTTGCGCCAAGGGCGGCAGCGTGGAGCAGCGCCAATTCCAGGTCAGTCTCGTCCTTTTCGCGCGGGAAGCGGCGCAATTCGACGCCATCGGCTGTGAGTGACGCCAGTTGCGCTGCGCTCAACGAGTCGAGATCGCCGATGACCAGTGATGGGCGGATGCCGGCGTCTGCCAGTGCGTTGGCGCCGCCGTCGGCAGCGATGATGAGATCGGCGCCGGCAAGCATCTCGCGGTACGGGTCGAGCCGTAACGACGGTGCGTTGGCGACAATCACCACATCCATGGCATTTCTATGCTACTCCGACGATTCGGTTGCGCAACACGCCGATCGAGTCAATCTCGGCTTCCATCACATCGCCGGGGCGCATGTACTCCGGCGGCGTGCGCCCAAGCCCAACCCCCGCCGGTGTGCCAGTGGCCACGATCATCCCTGGTTCCAGCGGCATACCGAGCGACAGGTGCTCGATGATCGCCGGAATGTCGAAAATCAGGTCTCCAGTATGGGAGTCCTGGCGGGTTTCGCCATTCAGTCGCAGGCGAATGCCAAGCCCTGCCGGATTGGGGATGTCGTCCGCCGTCACGATGCACGGTCCCATCGGGCAGGCGCGGTTGAGACTTTTGCCCTTGAAGAACTGTTGATGGCGGCTTTGCAGATCGCGTGCTGAAATATCATTGACGATGGTATACCCGAATACGTACTCCATTGCTTCGGCGCGCGGGATATTCATGCCCGCCTTGCCGATGACAAACGCAAGTTCGACTTCGTAATCGAGTTCGGTCGTCACCCTGGGATCGAGCGGAATATCGTCATCCGGTCCGCACACGGTGTGTGCCGCTTTGGTGAAGAAAACCGGATACTCCGGCATCTTCGGCTCGCGTCCGCGCGCGCGGTATGACTCGATGGTGTGGGCGACATAATTCATGCCCAGGCAGATAACATTCTGCCGGGGGCGCGGGATGGGCGCGAGGAGCGTCACGGCGCTCAATGGAATGCCCGCACCGCGCTCAACGGCGGCGCGCGCAGCGTCCAGACCGGCAGGACCGGCATCGATCAGGCTCAACATATCAGGCGCTACGCTGGCGAGCGATACGACCCCGTCGCTACGCAGCGCACCCAGGTGAACTCCCTCGCCGTCGCGGTAGGTCACCAGACGCATGGTTGTCTCCTCAGGAACACACAGGCGGATACGGTGTTCTGTATAGTACCACAGAATGGAGGGAGGAGGCGCGAGGCGTGAGGCAAGAGGCAAGAGGGTGAGGCAAGAGGCAAGAGGGTGAGGCAAGAGGCAAGAGGGTGAGGCAAGAGGGTGAGGCAAGAGGCAAGAGGGTGAGGCAAGAGGCAAGAGGGTGAGGCAAGAGGCGAGGTGGCGCGTAGAGACGTTGCACCGCAACGTCTCCGGGCGCGAGGCGTGAGGCAAGAGGGTGAGGCAAGAGGCGAGGTGGCGCGTAGAGACGTTGCACCGCAACGTCTCCGGGCGCGAGGGTGAGGCAAGAGGCGAGGTGGCGCGTAGAGACGTTGCACCGCAACGTCTCCGGGCGCGAGGCGTGAGGGGCAAAAGATAGAGCCATTGCAGTGCAATGGCTCCGTAAGAGGCGAAGGTTGCGGGTTACAGGTGGGAAGGTTGCAGGTGGAGAGGTTGCAGGTGGAGAGGTTGACAATAAGGGGGTGCGTGCAGTTCCACACCTGGCATCCCTCTGTGTCCTCTGTGGCTCGGTGGTTCAGAAATACAGGTGCGAAGGCGTCCCCACTCCCCACTCCCTACCGCTGACGATCGCGCTGATACAGTTGCCAGGCGGTCAGTACCAGGCAGACGACCATGTAGCCGAAAAGGATACCCCATCGCG
>CALGYB010000057.1 GCA_937935075.1 uncultured Roseiflexus sp.
ACGTCATGATTGCCGGGGCGCGCAGCGGGACGCCAGGACGCGCGATGCGTCCACGACTGCCAACGCGCGTTGTGGATCGTTGCGCTGTGCGAACCGGGCGCGCGAATATCGTGGCTGACTGACCGCACGTGAGGATGAGAATCATAATCTTGCCTCGTCCCTCGCGCCTGTCGCGCTCTTGCATATGCATTGTGTCACTTTTGTAAACCTTGACTTAACCTTCCAAATCTACTATAGTGAGCGCGGATTTGATAAGATTTGACTAGATTGATATGTCCATGACCGCGATGCATTCGACATCGAGGGTGGCGTTGTTCCCCGATGACCGGTCGCACATTGTTGTCATCGGCGGCGGGATCAGCGGTATGAGCGCAGCGTATGAACTGGGGCGCGCAGCGTCCAAAGGCGCTCCGCCGGTCGCCGTGACGCTCATCGAGCGCGAGGCGCGCCTGGGTGGCAAGATCGTCACCGAGCGCAACGGGTCGTTCATCATCGAAGGCGGACCCGACTCGTTCATGGCGCAGAAACCGTGGGCTGCCGAACTTGCGCGTGAGATCGGTCTGGGTGAGGAGTTGATGGTTGCTGCGCCGATGCGTCGCACTACCTGGGTGCTGACCCGTGGACGACCGCAACCGCTTCCTGAAGGCATGCTCCTGATCGTTCCGACGCGCATTGCGCCCTTTGCGTTTTCGCCGCTCATTTCGCCGTTTGGAAAGCTCCGCATGGCGCTCGACCTGTTCGTTCCGGCACGCCGCGATGATGGGGATGAGACGCTCGCCGACTTCATTCGTCGTCGCCTGGGGAATGAGGCGCTCGACCGTCTGGCGGAACCAATTCTCTCCGGCATTCACAGCGCCGAGTGTGAGCGTCAGAGCATTATGGCGACGTTTCCCCGCTTCCGCGATCTGGAAAAACGTCACGGTAGCCTGATCCGTGGCATGCTGGCGGCTCGTCGCTCTGCACCGCCATCTTCTTCGGCGCATCAGTCGCCCTTTATGACCCTGCGGAGCGGCATGGGGTCGCTCGTCGAACGCCTGGCGCAGCATCTGACAGCGCGTATTCTGACCGGTCGCCATGCAGTGGCGCTGACATACGACCCAACTGCTGCGCGTCCGTATCGTTTGCGGCTGGACGATGGCGCCGCCCTGGATGCCGATGCGGTCATCCTGGCGACGCCGTCCTATGCCGCTGCCGACCTTGTGGGCGAGTCGTTCCCGGCGCTGGCGGATGCGCTGCGCGCCATCCGGTACGTTTCGACAGCAACCATCTCGCTGGTTTACCGACGCAGTGAGGTCGGGACGCCGCTTGATGGCTATGGGCTGGTCATTCCGCGCAGCGAACAGACCTGGATCAACGCCTGCACCCTCTCCTCGGTCAAGTTTCGCCATCGCGCTCCCGATGACTATCTCCTGCTGCGCTGCTTCGCCGGCGGGTCGCGGCGGCCAGAACTACTGGCATGCGACGATGACGAACTGATGCGTCTGGCGCAATCCGATCTGCGTGCCATCCTGGGCATTACTGCCGCTCCGCTGCTGACGCGCGTCTATCGCTGGAACAACGGCAACCCGCAGTACGACGTTGGCCATCTGGAACGAATCGCGGCGCTCGAAGCGCTCTGTCCCGACGGTCTGCTGCTGGCCGGTGCGGCGTATCGCGGCGTCGGCGTGCCCGACTGCATCAAACAGGGGCGCGAGGCGGCGCGTCGGGCGCTCGAGGTGGTCGCCGCTGCGCGACATACGTCGCCATAATCAACAGCGAATAAAGATTTCTCAACTTGCGATATATTGTGAAAGTTGTAACATGTTATCGCCATGAACGATGCGGGGTCAGCCGACAATGAATGGCTTTCGCTTGCCGAGGCGAGCGCCCTCCTTGGAGTAGCGGCATCAACGCTGCGCCGCTGGGGGGACACGGGGAGGGTGCCGATGAAGCGCACCCTTGGCGGTCATCGTCGCTTCTCACGGACAGGACTGCTGAAGGCGATGGAAGAAGCGCAGCAGCATGATCGACCATCCACACCGCCGCCGCTGTCGTTGCTGCGCTTCGATGCGCACGCCATGGCGCGCGCCGACTGGCATTCACGCCTGATGACGCACTCGAATGCCGAGCGGATGCGCGGTCTTGGGCAGCGTCTTCTTGGCTTGTTGATCCAGTATATCAATCGCCAGGAAGAAGACGAACGGTTCCTCAACGAAGCGCGCGCGATCGGGTGCAGTTATGGGCGCGAAACGCGCGATGCCGGAGTCAGCATGCACGATACGGTGCAGGCATTCCTGTTCTTCCGCAATTCGTTTTCACGACTGGCAATGCCGGTGCCTGGCATTGCCCAACCGAACGATCTCGATCAGGCAGTCGCTCTCCATGCGCGTATCGACCACTTCATGGACGCGGTGCTGCTGGGGGCGATTACCGGATATGAGCAACAAGAGCGAGGTGATCGGGTATGCAGATAACCCTGATCGGTGTGCATCAGCGCACAACGCCGGTGACCGTGCGCGAGCGACTGGCGTTCAGTCTGAATGAGTTGCCCGGTGCGCTCCTGGCGTTGCGCCAGCGTGTCGATGAGGGGATCATCCTCTCGACATGCAATCGGGTCGAGGTGTGCGCCGTGACGCATGACGGTGTGGTCGGCGATGAGGTGTTGAAAACGTTCCTTGGTGAGCAGCGCGGCGTTGATCGGGAGGTGTTTGCGCCATCACTCTACACGTATCACAATGAAGCCGTTGTGCGCCATCTCTATCGGCTGGCCGCCGGTCTCGACTCGATGGTGCTCGGTGAGGATCAGATCGTCGGTCAGATCAAGGAGGCGCTTGCAATTGCGCACGCTGCTGGAGCGATCGGTCCGGTGCTGCATCGCGTGTTGCACGGGGCGCTGGCGGCGGGGAAGCGGGCGCGCACGCAAACCGGCATCGCCGCCGGTCACGTGTCGGTGGTGTCGGTCGCGGTCGATGCGATGCGTCAGTTCCCCGATCTGCTGAAACGGGGGCGCGTGCTGGTCATCGGCGCGGGGCATATGGCGGAACTGGCGCTGAAGCACCTGCTCGCCGAGGGGTGCAGGAACATCATCATCGTCAATCGCACGGAGGCGCGCGCGCGCGCACTGGCGCAGCGGCACGGCGTCGCCTGGCGACCGTGGGACGATCTGAGCGATGTGGTGGCGATGAGCGATATTGTGGTCAGTTGCACCTCGGCGCCGGGCATTGTGGTGTCACGCCAGATGGTGGAGCGCGCCGCAGCCGGGCGCTCCGCGCCGCTGCTCCTCTTCGACCTGGCAGTGCCGCGCGATATTGAGCAGCGTGTTGCGGATATTCCCCATGTTCATCTCCAGGACGTGGACGCCCTGGAGCCAATCTGCACAACCAATCGCGCGTTGCGCGCTGCCGAGGCGCAACGCGCCGAGGCAATCATCGATGGCGAAGTGGCGAAGTTTATCGAATGGTGGGCAGTGCAACAGGCGGTTCCAACCATCCGCGCTCTGCGCGAACGCGCCGAATCCATCCGCGATGCCGAAATCCGGCGGGCGCTGGCGCGTTGCCCCGAACTCTCGCCGCAGCAGCGCGAAACCGTGGTTGCGCTGAGCACGGCGATTATCAATAAACTGTTGCACGAGCCGATCGTTGCGCTGCGCGACCCGGAGGCGGGCAGTGAACTGGTGACGGCAGTGCGCCGGCTGTTCAATATTGATGATACTCCCTTTCATGCTCTGCACAGGTGACAGAACATACGCAATCCGCCTGGAGAGGAACACGAACATATGGCTGATCAGGAGAACATCAGCGCAAACACAACTCCCTGGTTTGTTCAGTTTACGGCGTTCAGGGTCGATCCTGCCTGGCGTCGTCTGCCACATAACGCGCGCGCCGATGGCCGTGAGGCGTTCGCCAGCGTGGCAGAGGAGTATGCCTCCACCATCACGACCTGGGCGTACAGCGGCATTGGCCTGAAGATCGGCGTCGATCTCCTGCTCTGGCGGCGCGGCGTCGATCCCGTATCAATGCAGGAGATGACCTCGCGGCTGCTGAAGAGCGGTATCGGGTGCTATAGCGAGATTTCCTATCAATTGTTCGGCTATACCCGCTCCTCGGTCTACACGCGCCGCCCAACCAGTCAGGAACAGGCGATCGATCTGAATGATCGCCAGACGTATCTGATTGTGTATCCGTTCAGTAAAACCACGGAATGGTATTTGATGAGCCGCGATGCTCGTCAGGGGATGATGAATGAGCATATGCGCGTTGGTCATGAGTATGCCGACATCCGGCAGGTGCTGTTGTACGCAACCGGTCTCGACGATCAGGAGTTTGTTGTTGCGTATGAAACGGAAGACCTGCCGCGGTTCAGTCAGCTTGTCACCGACCTGCGCGCAACTGAAGCGCGCCGGTACACCTTGCGCGATACGCCGATCATTACGGCGATCCATCGTCCGCTGCGCGAGGCGCTGGCGCTGATTGGATAACCTATGACGCTCCATCGTTTTCTGGCGGCATGCCGTCGCCAGCCAGCCGATGCCACGCCGGTCTGGTTTATGCGCCAGGCAGGGCGTTATATGGCGGAGTACCGCGCCATCCGCGAACGTTACGGCTTTCTTGATATGGTGAAAACGCCGGAACTGGCTGCTGAGATCACCATGCAGCCGCTCCTTGCCTTTCCGCTCGATGCTGCGATTATCTTTGCCGATATTCTGCCGCTGCTCGAGGGGATCGGGCTTCAGTTGACCTATGAACAGGGCGAGGGTCCGGTCATTCACAATCCACTGCGCTCATCCGCCGACATTGCTGCCCTGCACGACGCCGATCCGCGCGAGACGGCGGCGTACACCATCCAGGCGATTCGGTTGGTGAAACGTGAACTGGAAGGGCGCGCGCCGCTGATCGGGTTCAGCGGCGCGCCGTTTACGCTGGCGGCGTATGCCATTGAGGGCGGATCGTCGCGCGATCATCGTCTGACGAAGGCGCTCATGTATGCTGAGCCACAGGCGTGGCGCGACCTGATGGAGCGCCTGACGACCCAGGTGAGCGCCTACCTGATCGCGCAGATCGAAGCCGGCGCCGATGCGGTGCAACTCTTCGATAGTTGGGCGGGCGCACTGGCGCCTGGCGATTATGCCGAGTATGTGCTGCCGTTTGTGCAGAAGTGCATCATCCAGGTGCGCGCCGGTTGTGGCGTCGTTCCGCCGCCGCCGATTATCTACTTTGGCGTCGGTATGTCGGGGATGCTCGGTTTGCTCCGTCAGACCGACGCTGATGTGATCGGTCTCGACTGGCGCATCTATCTCGACGATGGATGGGCGCAGGTCGGTCCGGGCGTCGCTGTACAGGGTAACCTCGACCCGCATACGCTCCTGGCGCCCTGGCCCGAAGTCCGTCGTCGCGCCGCCGATATTCTCGACCGCGCCGCCGGTCGTCCAGGGCATATTTTCAATCTGGGGCACGGAATCGTTCCCGAAACGCCGGTCGATACAGTGCGCCGCCTGGCAGAGTTTGTGCATGAATATTCAGCGGAATAAGAACTATGACTGATCACACATCGCCAACGGGCATTTTCCTGCTTGCCTACGGCACGCCGGAGAGTCTCGACGATGTCGAGCCATACTTTACCCACATTCGCGGAGGACGCAAGCCGTCGCCCGAAGCAGTAGAGCATTTGCGTGAGCGTTACCGGCTGGTCGGCGGTCGCACGCCGCTCAAGGACCTGACCTTCGCCGTCGCCGACAAGTTGCAGGCGCGGCTCGATGCACGTCGGTATCGCGTCTATGTCGGCATGAAGCACTGGCATCCGTTCATTGCCGAGACTGTGCCGCGGATTGCGAGCGATGGCGTGCAGGATGTTGTTGCGCTCGCGCTTGCGCCGCACTATTCCAGAATAAGCATTGGCGGCTATCGCTCATATCTCGATGAGGCGAACGCCGCACTCGAACGACCGCTGCGGGTCACGTTCATCGAACGCTGGCACGACTATCCGGGTTTCCGGCGGCTGATTGCGGATCGGATTGCTGCGGCGCGCGCCGAATTACCCCCCGATCTGCGCAATGAGGCGCTGGTGCTCTTCAGTGCGCACAGCCTGCCGGAACGCATTCTGTCCTGGAACGACCCGTATCCTGATGAATTGCGCGAAAGTGCGGCGGGTATCGCTGCACTGCTGAAATTAACCGACTGGCGCCTCTGCTACCAGAGCGCCGGGATGACCGGCGAACCGTGGCTTGGTCCCGACATTCTCGATTATCTGGAAGAATTGCACGGTGAAGGGGTGCGTGCCGTCATCAGCGCGCCATTTGGCTTCGTCGCCGACCACCTTGAAGTATTGTGGGACATCGACCGCGAGGCGCAGGAGAAGGCTGCGGAGTTGGGCATGACGCTCCGCCGTATTCGGATGCCGAATGCCGATGACGAGTTCGTTGATGTGCTGGCGGCGCTGCTGCACGATGTGCTGGAAAAGCGCGTATGAGGGAGACGCTGACTATCGGAACGCGCGCCAGCAAACTGGCGCTGGTGCAGACGCATATGATCCGCGATGCGTTACAGGCGGCGCATCCTGGATTGACCGTCGCCGTTGAGCATATTACGACGCGCGGTGACATTATTCTCGACCGACCGCTGAATGCTATTGGTGACAAGGGGCTGTTCGTCGTCGAAATCGAAGAGGCGATGCGCGCCGGCAGGGTCGATCTGGCGGTCCACAGCGCCAAGGATCTGCCATCGACGCTGCCGCCCGATATGACGCTGGCTGCCTGCCCGCGACGCGCCGATCCGCGTGATGCACTGGTGGCGCAGCCGGGCATGACGCTTGCGACGTTGCCGTCTGGAGCGCGTGTCGGCACGAGCAGCCTGCGGCGCGCCTGTCAGTTGCGCGCCTTACGCCCCGATCTGACGCTGGTCGACCTGCGCGGGAATGTCGATACGCGGCTGCGCAAGTTGCGCGAGGGGCAGTATGATGCCATCGTGCTCGCCGCAGCCGGCTTGAAACGGCTTGGTCTCGAGGATGTTATCACGGAACTGATCGAACCGGATGTCTTGATCCCGGCGGTCGCTCAGGGGATCATTGGCGTCGAGGCGCGCGCCGGCGACGATACGGTGCTGCCTTTGCTCGTAGCGCTCGATGATCCGGCGGCGCGCGTTGCGATTACCGCCGAGCGCGCATTTCTGGCGCGCATCGGTGGCGGGTGCCAGGTGCCGGTCGGGGCGCTGGCGCAGCTCGAAGGCGACGAACTGCTCCTGTATGGCATGATCGGCGCGCGGGACGGGCGTATGGTGCGTGGTATGCGCAGCGGATCGGCAGCGGATCCGGCAGGTTTAGGATCGGCGCTGGCGGAGGAATTGCTCGACGCAGGCGGGCAGGCATTGCTTGCAGGGTGCGTTGGCTGAGCCTGTCGAAGCCAACATTCGCCAGAAACACCATCGTGTATCTCGAAACGGCGCCGGAATATGTGTTGGCTGAGCCTGTCGAAGCCAACGTTCGCCAGAGATGCGGATAGAGCGAGAAAAACGGCAGGTATGACAGAACCGACCGGTCGATTGCAAGGGAAACGGATCGCAGTTACACGCGCCGCCGAACGGGCTGAGGGTCTGGCGTCAGCGTTGCGCAATCAGGGAGCGGACGTGCTGGTCTGCCCGACAATTGCCTATGCGCCGCCTGATGATCCGACGCCGCTCGAAGCAGCACTGGAGCGTCTCGCCGGGTACGACTGGATTATCTTTACCAGCGCCGCCGCCGTTGATGCGCTCGCAACGTATCAGGCGCTGCCGCCGCCGCTGCACGTGCGGGTGGCGGCGGTCGGCAAAGCGACGGCTGCCGCCATCGAGTCGCACGGCGGGCGAGTCGATCTGCTGCCGGCGCAACAAAACGCGGAAGGGTTGCTGGCAGAACTGCGGAATGTCGCCGGGCAACGCTTTCTGCTGCCGGTCTCCGACATCGCACGCGATACGCTGGCGGTCGGTTTGCGAGCGCGAGAGGCGTTCGTCGATGTGGTGACCGCCTACCGGACGGTTCCCGGTCCGGGGGTGCGTGATCTGATCGATCCGCTCTGCCGCCGCGCCATTGATGCCGTCGTGTTCAGCAGCCCATCGACGTTGCGCCACCTGATCGACGGCATGGAACAGTTCGGCATCGACCGTTCCGTGGCACGCGCCCTGTTCGACGGCGTTGCGTTGATTGCGATAGGACCGACGACTGCACAGGCGCTGCGGGATGAAGGGCTTCCCATAGCGGCGCAGGCGCCGAGTCCGGCGTTGGAAGGAGTGGTGGAGGCGGTGTGTGTGGGGTTGGAGGCGCGAGGCAAGAGGTGAGAGGTGAGAGGTGAGAGGCAAGAGGCAAGAGGTGAGAGGTGAGAGGCGAGAGGTGAGAGGTGAGAGGTGAGAGGTGAGTGACGTCTCTTTTTTGTGGCTTTCGTGCCTTTGCGCCTTTGTGTGAGTTTGTCAGGCATGATGGTGAGAAGTGCAGCTGTATCGAAATGCCAGCCCTTAACCCCTGATCCATAGGAGGCTTCCATGCTCATCAACCGTCCGCGGCGATTACGTCGCACACCTGCATTGCGTCGTATGGTGCGCGAAACTGTGTTGAGCGCCGATGATCTGATCGCACCGCTCTTTGTTGTCGCCGGTAGCGGCATTGTGCGTCCAATCCGTTCGATGCCAGGGCACGCGCAGCTTTCGGTCGATCAACTCGATCTCGAGATCAACGAAATTGCCGAACTCCAGATTCCGGCAGTCCTCCTCTTTGGCATTCCCGCGCACAAAGACCCGACCGGCAGCGGCGGGTGGGATCCAGAGGGTCCGGTGCCGCAGGCGATCCGTGCCATCAAGCGGCTTGCCCCACAGTTGACCGTGATTGCCGATGTGTGCGTATGCGAATATACCAGTCACGGGCACTGCGGCATCCTGGCGGAAACGCCTGGCAATGGCGACGTGCTCAACGATCCGACGCTCGACATCCTGGCGCGGTGTGCAGTGGCGTAT